>CAVJJQ010000040.1:0-18722 GCA_963649755.1 bacterium
CCTCTCCCTTTGGGAGAGGTGGCCGAGCGAAGCGAGGACGGAGAGGGCGCGCTCGTTCCGCAGGCGGAACGCTTTTTTATATATGAAAAATTATTCCTGAATATGTGTTTCCGGGATGAAGGTGCGGGCGTGCTTTAAGTCGTCCTTTTTATTTTTTGCACGTTTCGTATATTCCGCACAGAAGGTGTCCTGGGCATTTAGGGATGCCTTACCGCGGCGGTTAACCTTTTCGTAAGTGCCGTCGGGCTGCAAAAGCTTTGCCTTCTCGGTATCGCGAAGCTGCACGTCAAGGACGTGAATTACCTGTTCCTTGATAGCGGGATCGAGGACAGGAAAAAGAATCTCAACACGACGCTCTAAGTTCCTCGGCATCCAGTCGGCGCTTCCCATGTAAACTTCGGGACTTCCTCCGTTTTTAAAGTAGAAGATTCGCGCGTGCTCGAGGAAGTTTCCGACGATTGAGCGAACGGTAATATTGTCATTTGTACCTTCTACGCCTGTGCGCAGGCAGCAGATTCCGCGGACTATCAGATCAATCTTTACTCCGGCATGAGCTGCTTCGTAAAGAGCCTTTATGACATCGGGGTCACAAAGTGAGTTCATCTTTGCAATTATCAGTGCCGGCTTTTCCTGAAGGGCATTTTCTTTTTCACGGTTTATGAGATAAAGAAACTTGTTCTTAAGCCAGATGGGAGCAAGGGACAGATGATTCCAGCTAAGTGGCTCCGAGTATCCGCTTAACATATTGAAAACGGCCGTTGCATCTTCGCCGATTGCTTCGTTGCAGGTAAGAATACCGAGGTCGGTATAGAGCTTAGCCGTGGAATCGTTGTAGTTTCCGGTTCCTAAATGAACGTATCTCTTGATACCTTCCTCTTCGCGACGTACTACGAGGGTAATCTTACAGTGAGTCTTGAGACCTACCAGACCGTAAACTACGTGACAGCCGGCTTTTTCAAGCTTTCTTGCCCAAACGATGTTATTTTCCTCATCGAAGCGGGCCTTTAATTCTACCAAAACCGTGACCTGTTTACCGTTCTCGGCAGCTTGTGAAAGTGCCGCGATAATGGGTGAATTTCCGCTTACACGGTAAAGTGTCTGCTTGATGGCAAGGACATTCGGATCCTGCGAAGCCTGGCGGATGAAGTTAATGACAGGCTCGAAGGTTTCGTAAGGGTGGTGAAGCAGGAAATCATGCTTACTGATTTCATCAAAAAGATTCGAGTCCGCACTTAAGCCCTCGACAGGCTGAGGAGTATAGGTCGGGACCTTTAATTCATCAAAACCTTCCAGAGAATAAAGCTTCATAGCAAGGGTTAAGTCCAAAGGTCCGGAAATTTCGAAAATATCCTGTTTTTCTACCTGAAGCTCTTTCTTTAAGAAAGAAAGAAGCTTTTTGTCAATGCCTTCTTCAACCTCAAGCCTGATGACTTGTCCGTACTTACGGTTCTTAAGCTGCTTTTCGATTTCCTTTAAAAGGTCTTCGGCTTCCTCCTCTTGCAGGGAGAAGTCGGCGTCTCTCATGATACGGAAAGGATGAACGCTTTCGATATTGTAATTAAGGAAGAGTTTGTCAATGTTTCTTTCGATGACTTCTTCAAGATAAATAACCTTTTTTCCTTCTCCTTCTTTTTCAGGAAGTAAGACGATACGGCTTAGACCGCTGGGAACCTGAACCATGGCAAATTCGAGCTCGCCGTTTTTAAGGGATGCTTTGTTAAGGGAGGTCTTACCTGCCTTCGGAGATACAAGGGCGCCAAGGTTTAAGGATTTGTTTCTTACAAGCGGGAAGGGACGCGATGAATCAACGGCCATGGGTGTAAGGACGGGATAGACATTATCCAAAAAGAACCTGTCGACGTAAGCCTTTTCCTCGTCATTAAGATCTTCGTGTCTCTTAACAATCTTCAGCCCGGCGTCGGAAAGAAGCGGGAGAAGAGATCTGTTGTAGGTGCTGTACTGAAGATCGACAAAGTCGTGCGCCATCTTTGAAATTTCGTCAAGCTGCTCGGTAGGAGTAAGTCCCGCGATATCGGTCTTCTTGTAGCCGGCGGTTACCATGTCCTTTAAAGAAGCAACACGCACCATGAAGAATTCGTCGAGGTTCGAAGCGGTAATGCTCAGAAACTTGAGACGTTCAAATAGCGGAAGCTCGCGGTTTCTTGCTTCGTCCAAAACTCTTTTGTTGAACCGGAGCCAGCTAAGCTCACGATTGATGTAATATTTGGGATTGCTGTAATCAATGGTGTTCATGAATATTTCCCTTTACAAGTTTGTTCTTTTTTGTCTGACAACGGGTTTAATATTGTAAACCTCTTCAAAGAGGTCTGAGTTTCTCTTAAACATTGAAAGTTCCAAGGTCAGGTCGGAGTTTGAGTCAACGGATATCGTAAGAGTGTCGTCCTTTAAGGCAGCCTTTACATTGCTGCACTTTTCGCGGTGAGTGATGTCTAGGCTGTCCGACAAACGGATGATTGCGGTAAGCTTTGCAATCGTCAGGAACGATTCTTTATCCAAGGAAGATTTATTTCCGATTGTGTCGTAGTACTCAAAGGTATCGGTAGAATATTTAACGATATTCGCAACAATCTTTCTTTCAAGATGCGAAAGACCTATCATCTCGGTAGCCATTACGATATTGTATGAATTTTCACCGACGTTGTTTAAGCTTATGTAGCGACCGCATTCATTAAGTATGGCAGCAAGTTGTAACAGTAGGCGCGAGCGTTTATTAAGACCGTGCACGGATTTCATGCTGTCAAAGATGGTAAGCGCGATCTCCTCGCGTGATTTCGTGCTTCTTTCTCCGCTGTGATATCTGAAATTGATATCCTTTGCGCAGGCTAAGATGTCCTTTTCAAAATCGTGGGAAAGAGATATCAGTTTGTTTTTCTCCGCATACTCATAGGCGATACCGTCACAGAGACTTACGCCGGGAGCCCAGAGAAACTTTGCGTTAAGTGTATGCGCCATGTGCCGAAGCGTAATCGCAGACAGATAAAGAAGCGAAGCGTTTTCCTCAGGGATGCCGAGCCTCATGGCAATTTCCTCGGGGTCGCGTTCCTTAAGAAGCGTGACAAACTCGTCAAAGGATTTTATATCGATATGGCCGTTTTTACTTGCGGCGATAAGGTCCTTTTTGAGGACCAAAGAAACGTATTCGTCGACAACAATGACATTTTCAATTTTTCTTTTTCCGACAAACATCTGTTTAAAGCTTAATAGCCTATCCTGAACCATTTCTTCGACGATTTCGTCAAGCTGGTACGACTTGAATGGAATTTTACTGAGCTCCTCACGCATACGCAGTACGCCGGGACGGATATTCTGGGTGGTTACAAGTGAGTCCTTGTCAAAAAGAGAAAGTTGGATGCTTCCTCCGCCGATATCTATGAAGGCGGTTCCCTTTTCGATGATATTCATAAAGTCACTGCCCTTTAAGGCAACAGACTTGTAATCGAGGAAACGCTGCTCGGAATTGCTGAGGACGCTTATGTCAAGGCCGGTGCGGGTCTTAATCTGGTCAAGGATGATGACGGTGTTCTTTGTCTCCCTGATGGCACTGGTGCCGTAAACCTTGTACGCGTCAACCTTATATTCCTTCATGATGACCACGAATTCGCGAAGCAACCGGCAAAGCTCATCCATACGTTCGCTTGAAATTTTACCGGTCAGATAAGAATCGAGACCGAGCTCGACACGGTGACGGATCGAATTGATTTCCTTGATACCGTTCGACTTTGAAATTTCAAATATTTTCATCGCAAGCTCATACGAGCCGACATCAATTGCCGCAAAGGTTTTAAAAGACATGAAATGCTCCTTCAAACATCTGAATAATAAAGAATTATAACCTTTTTCAGATACAAAAGAAACCATAAACCCTTACCTTGCAACGTTTATTAAGATAGCGTATACTCAAGGCAAACAAATCAGGAGAAAGAAATGCTTAAAGGAAAAACAGTAGTACTCGGCGTAACGGGCAGCATTGCCGCCTACAAGATAGCTTCACTTGCAAGTATGCTTGTAAAGAAGCACGCAAGCGTACATGTCATCATGACAAAGAACGCTACCAACTTCATAAACCCGATTACCTTTGAAACCCTGACGGGACATAAGTGCTTGGTTGACACCTTTGACAGAAATTTTGAATTTTCCGTCGAGCACGTTTCGCTTGCAAAACAGGCCGATGTTGTGATGGTTGCTCCCGCGAGCGCAAATATTATTGGAAAGCTTGCAAACGGCATCGCCGACGATATGCTCACGACGACTCTGCTTGCATGCAAATGTCCGCTTTTGCTTTCTCCCGCCATGAATACGGCAATGTATGAAAATTCCATTGTGCAGGAGAACCTTTCAAAGCTCAAGGCTCACGGTTACGAGATCATCGAGCCGGCTTCCGGATATCTTGCCTGCGGCGATACCGGCAAGGGCAAGATGGTTGAGCCGGAGGTTCTTTATCAATATATAGAAAAAGAAATTGCAAAGGACAAAGACCTTCTTGGAAAGAATATCCTGGTAACTGCCGGGCCGACCGAGGAAAGCATCGATCCGGTCCGCTACATTACGAATCATTCTTCAGGAAAGATGGGTTATGCCATTGCAAAGCAGGCAATGCTTCGCGGAGCAAATGTAACCCTTGTAAGCGGACACACGGCATTAACGCCTCCGTTGAATGTAAATTATGTCCGGATTACGACTGCAAAGGAGATGTACGAGGCGGTCACCAAAGTCAGTGACGAGCAGGACATCATCATTAAGGCAGCAGCCGTTGCGGATTACAGACCCGCCTTTATAGCAGACGAAAAGGTGAAAAAGAAAGACGGTGAATTAAACATCGAGCTTGAAAGAACCGATGATATCCTAGCCTACCTCGGAAGTCACAAAAGGGACGGGCAATTCTTATGCGGTTTCTCCATGGAAACCGAAAATATGATAGGTAATTCCAGAGCCAAGCTTCAAAAGAAGAACCTTGATATGATTGCAGCCAACAACTTAAAGGTTGCAGGCGCGGGCTTTCAGGGTGATACGAATGTTTTGACTCTGATTACAAAGGACGAGGAAATCGCTCTTCCATTGATGAGCAAGGAAGAAGCAGCCGACCAAATCCTTGATAAAATTATTTCTTTAAGTTAATACCGGGGAAACCCGGCCAGCACCGTATTGTATCCCAAAGGGAACAGTAACAAGGAGGAATCATGAAAAAAGACACAAATACCAAGAACCTGGCAATTTTAGCACTGATGACCGCAATACTTTTGATTTTTGCTTTCACGCCCATCGGTACCATTCCAATCGGACCCTTATCCATTTCCTTAAATGTAATTCCGGTTGCAATAAGTGCGATAGCGATGGGACCCAAAGGCGGAGCGGCAGCCGGTGCTATTTTCGGATTGTTGAGCTTCTTACAGTGCTTCGGAATAGGCGTTCCGAGCGGAATGGGAGTGATATTGGTAGGCATCAATCCGTTCCTTGCTTTTATTCAGAGATTTGTTCCGAGAGTCTTGGAAGGTTTTTTATCCGGTCTTATTTATAAGTCGGTGAAAAAGAAAAATGTTTACGCAGCATGCGCACTCACGGGATTCTTCACAGCATTCTTTAACACGCTTTTCTTTATGTCTGCGCTGATACTTTTGTTTGGAAACACAGAATATGTGCAGGGACTTATCGCGGGAAGAAACATCATTTTATTTATCTGCGCCTTCGTCGGAGTAAATGCGGTTGTTGAAATGATAGCCTCCACCGTTATAAGCGGGGCAGTCGGAACCGCTCTTTATAAATCACACGTACTTAATTAAAGGAGCCATCAATGATACTCACGGTTGATATCGGAAATACAAATATTGTGGTCGGAGGAATCGAAGGGGATAAGACTTTCTTTATCGAGCGTCTTTCAACCATTCGCACAAAGACCGAGCTTGAATACGCAATAGATTTTAAGCTCTTGATGGATATACACAAGGTAAAGCCTTCGGATATAGAGGGCGGTATTATTTCGTCGGTTGTTCCGCAGATTACACAGATTGTGAGAATAGCGGCCGAGAAGATTCTGAAAAAAGAGGTGCTTGTCCTTCAGGCAGGCACGAAAACCGGGCTTAATATTAAGATTGACAATCCGGCTCAGCTTGGTGCCGACCTCGTGGCGGATGCCGTGGCCGGTATCCACTATTATCCGGTACCGCAGGTCATCATTGATATGGGAACGGCGACCACACTGTCAGTAATAGACGACAAGAAGCAGTACATCGGCGGACTGATTATGCCGGGACCCGTTATTTCTCTTGATGCACTTACCAGTCGCGCTTCGCAGCTAAGCGGCATCAGCCTTGAAGCTCCTGAGCATGTAGTCGGCAGGAATACTATTGAGTGCATGAAGAGCGGAATCGTATACAGTAATGCCGCTGCGCTTGAAGGTATCATTTCACGTATCGAGGACGAGATCGGATCAAAGGTTACCATTGTTGCAACCGGCGGACTTTCTAAGAGAATTGTTCCTTATTGCAAGCGCGATATTATTTTGGATGAGGAGCTCTTACTAAAGGGCTTGTATATCATATATATGAAGAATCAGCTTAATCATTAGGAGGATTAAGAAATGGACGGTGTAAAGAAAAATTTTGGTTTTGGATGTATGCGTCTGCCCATGATTGACGATCATGTCGACATTGAGCAGATGAACAGGATGGTAGATTACTTTTTGGAGCAGGGCTTCAACTATTTTGACACTGCACACGGATATTTAAACGGTCTGAGTGAAAAGGCAATTAAGACCTGCCTTTCCGACAGACACGACAGAAGCGAATTTATATTAACCGACAAGCTGACAAATGTTTATTTTAAGTCGGAGGCTGACATTCGTCCTTTCTTCGAAAGCCAGCTTGAAGCCTGCGGAGTGGAATATTTCGATTATTATCTCATGCATGCTCAGAATGCGGAGATTTTTGAGTACTTTAAAAAGAACCGTGCTTATGAAACGGCCTTTGAGCTCAAAAAAGAAGGAAAAATAAAACATGTCGGCTTTTCTTTCCATGATAAGGCCACGGTGCTTGATCGGATTTTAAATGAATATCCCGAAATAGAGGTTGTTCAGATTCAGTTTAACTACGTGGATTATGACGATCCGGCCGTTGAAAGTAAGAAGTGCTATGACGTCTGCAGAAAGCACGGAAAGCCCGTAATCGTAATGGAGCCTGTAAAGGGCGGAAATCTTGTAAATCTTCCCGAAGATGCAAAGAAGGTGTTGGAAGGCTTACACGGCGGAAGTGCCGCAAGCTATGCAATCAGATTTGTTGCCGGTTTTGAAGGAATCGAAATGGTTCTTTCCGGCATGAGCACCTTTGAGCAGATGGAAGACAACTTAAGCTACATGAAGGACTTTAAGCCTCTTAATGACGAGGAAAAAGAAGCCATCGCGAAGGTACGCGCAATTTTCCGCGGTGAGCACCTCATTCCCTGCACGGCATGCCGTTACTGCGAGGCAGGGTGTCCCATGCACATAAAGATTCCGGATCTCTTCGCTGTTCAGAACTCCAAGCAGATTCACCACGATTGGAATGCGGACTATTATTACGGGGTTCACACGGCTAAGGGAAATAAGGCTTCTGCCTGCATCAAGTGCGGAAAGTGCGAAAAGATCTGTCCTCAAAAGCTTCCTATCAGAGAGCTGCTTGTAGGAGTTGCGAAAGAATTTGAAAAATAAAGGTTATTTATCTCTTGCGGTTTCGACTATAGCGCTTTTAACCCTTGTCGGATGCGGTACTCCGAGTCCTGTTTCGAGAACCGTCTATGCCATGGATACCGTTATGAGCCTTACCGTTTACGGAAGTGAAGAGTATTTGGACGGGGCGGAAAGCATTATTAACGATATTGAGGATGAGCTTTCGGTCACGGATAAAGAAAGTGACATTTACAGACTTAACCTTGAAAAAGAAGCATCGGTAAGCGATGACACGGCATATATCGTGTCGGAAGCCCTGAAGCTGTGTGAAGAAACGGACGGAGCTTTGGACATTTCGATTTATCCGGTAGTTAAAGCCTGGGGCTTTACCACGGGTGAGTACAGGGTTCCTGCGGAAACCGAGATAGAGGATTTACTTAAGAAGGTTTCTTATAAGGATATATCCGTAAACGGAAATGTAATCTCGTGCGGCGGGGAAACCGAAATCGATCTTGGAAGCGTAGCAAAGGGCTACACTTCCGACAGACTTAAAAGCTATCTAAAGGAAAATGGTATAGAAAGTGCGCTTTTAAGCCTTGGTGGAAACATCCAGACCGTCGGAAACAAGCCCGATGGTAGTTTATGGAAGATTGCGGTTTCGGATCCTGAAGATGACGGTTACATAGGAGCCGTAAGCGTTTCCGAAAAAGCGGTTGTCACTTCAGGCGGATATGAGAGATGCTTTGAAGAAGACGGAGTGACCTATCATCATATAATCGATCCGGCGACAGGGTATCCCGCAGACAGCGGCTTTGTATCCGTGACAATAATCGGTGATGACGGTCTTATGTGTGATGCCTATTCAACGGCGCTCTTTGTAATGGGTCCGGAAAAAGCCTTTGAATTTTATAAAAAAGAAAATTCCTTTGATGCCGTGTTTTTAACTTCGGACGGGGTTCTTTATATCACGGAGGGTGTTGAGGATAGTTTCGTGACAATGGGGAGATTCAAAGATGTGACGCCTGTGGTGCTTTATCATGATTAAGAACAGGTACTTAATAATAATAGTGGGGGTCATCTTACTGGGTTCCCTTATAGTCGTTTTCTTTTTCCATGGAAAGCAGGGCGGAAGCGTTGCCGCTATCTATCAAGACGGAAACCTGCTTAAGAGGATTGATTTAGATAAGGTCACGGAGCCTTACGAATTCACGGTTGAGAGCGAAAACGGCACCAATGTGATCAGGGTAGAAAGAAACAGGATTTCGGTGACGGACGCGGATTGCCCCGATAAGATTTGCGTGAACACGGGTGCAATTCCCGATAACGGAAACACAATCGTTTGTCTTCCGCACAGGCTTGAAATAAGGCTTGAGGAAACGGACATTGATGCGGTGACAGGGTAATATATGAATAGGAAACAGTCTTTAAGGCGCCTTGCTTTTGATGGAATTCTTACGGCAGTGGCGCTTTCAATTTACATAGTGGAGTCTTACATTCCGGCCTTGATTCCGGTTCCGGGAGTAAAGCTCGGACTTGCGAACATCGTCACGGTGGTGGCAATCTGTCTTGTGGGAGTAGCGGACACTGCGGAGATTTTGTTTGCGCGTATCTTACTCGGTGCAATTTTTTCCGGTAATTTTTCGGCGCTTTTATATAGTGCGGCGGGTGGCGTTCTTTGTTTTCTTACGATGCTTCCGTTTAGACTTATCCTTAATAAAAAGCAGGTATGGGCCCTAAGTGTCTTCGGAGCGATAGCGCATAATATCGGTCAGCTCTTTATGGCGTCGTTTGTGCTTGGGTCTTTCGCAGTATTTTCATATCTGCCGGCTTTACTGATAAGTGCGATTATTACCGGCCTTTTTACGGGACTGTGTGCCCAGCTTGTTATTTACCGAATGTCAGGAATGTTTGATAAATTTCTTTATGGGGAATAGGCGATTGCGCAAGTTGTATATGTCGCTATCGCGATAGCATCAGACGACGAGCATTCCGTGCAGGGAATGCTTTTTATTCATTTTTTTGCATAAAAATGAAGTCGGACTGCTTGAAATTGCTTATAATCCCATATAAAGAATTGCATAAAAATACGAGTAATGGTAGAATTACAGGCGTATTTATGTACGGACGACTTAAGGAGACATGGTATGCTTTCAACTACTAATTTTTGCATTATCGCAACCATCGTGATTTATCTGCTGGGGATGCTTGCGATAGGATTTATGTTCAGTAAGGGGAATTCCGACAGCGAGGACTTTTACCTCGGCGGCAGGAAGATGGGACCAATTGTAACGGCAATGAGCGCCGAGGCAAGCGATATGTCAAGCTGGTTACTAATGGGAATGCCGGGACTTGCATATTTGAGCGGAGTTGCGGAGCCTGTATGGACGGCAATCGGACTCGGTATCGGTACCTATTTAAACTGGCGGTTATGTGCAAAGAGGATTCGCCGTTATTCTTCGAATATTAACGCGATTACCTTTCCCGATTTTGTTTCAAAGAGATTTCACGACAACAAAAACATCTTAAACGCAATTGCAGCGGTTATAATCATCATTTTCTTTATCCCTTATACCGCTTCCGGCTTTGCAGCCTGCGGTAAGCTTTTCAACAGCCTTTTCGGTGTTAACTATTTCACGGCAATGATTGTGTCGGCACTTGTAATCATCGGTTATACGATAATGGGCGGCTTCAAGGCGGTTTCCACGACAGACCTGATTCAGAGCTGCGTAATGACAATGGCTCTTTGCGTGGTACTGATTTTCGGTGTCAATCAGGCAGGCGGACTTGATGCGGTAATGGCAAATGCAAAGGAACTTTCAGGATATTTAAGCCTTACTGCTTCGCACGTTGTGGAAGACAATTCTTCAAAGCCTTATAGCTTTCTTACTATAGTATCCACACTTGCATGGGGGCTCGGATACTTCGGAATGCCTCACATTCTACTTCGATTCATGGCAATCGAGGATGAGAAAAAGCTTTCTCTTTCAAGACGTGTTGCAACCATCTGGGTATTCATCGCCATGGCAGCAGCCATTTTCATCGGTGTTGTCGGACTTGGCATGACAAAGGCAGGAGCACTTGAGGTTCTTGAAGGAAACGCAAGTGAAAATGTTATTGTAAAGATTTCAAGTTTACTCAGTCAGACGGGTATAGTTCCCGCGATACTTGCAGGTACCATACTTGCAGGAATTTTAGCTGCCACGATGTCAACGGCAGACAGTCAGATGCTTGCGGCATCATCGAGTGTTTCACAGAATATCGTTCAGGATTTCATGGGCTTTAAGCTTGACGGAAAGAAGAGCATCAGAATTGCAAGACTTACCATTCTTGCAATCAGCATAATAGCAATATTTCTTGCAAAAAATCCCGACAGCAACGTATTCAAGATTGTTTCTTTTGCCTGGGCAGGCTTCGGCGGAGCCTTCGGTGCTCTTATGCTCTGCGCACTCTTCTGGAAACGCACGAACAAATACGGAGCTTTTGCCGGAATGGTAGTCGGCGGCGTGATGGTATTTGTCTGGAAATATCTAGTTCGCCCCCTTGGCGGAGTCTGGGATATATATGAACTTCTTCCCGCATTCCTGCTTTCGCTTGCGGCAATCATAATAGTAAGCCTTTTGACCAAAGCTCCGGATGAAGAAATCATCAAAGAGTTTGAGGCAGCAAAATAATAAAGACTTAAAAGGGCGTGTGAAAAAAATTTTTTCACACGCTCTTTCATATGTATAGAAATTAAAGCAACAATTCGGTATCATAATATGCAGGATTGCGAGAATGCGCAGCGTGTAGCAATCCGCATTATATGAAGTAAAACGTTCAAAGGAGGACCTTATGAAGTATCAAAATCCAATTATACCGGGCTATTATCCCGATCCCAGTGTCTGCACGGACGGAAAGAAATTCTATCTTGTAAACAGCAGTTTCCACAACTTTCCCGGAGTTCCTCTTTTTGAAAGTGATGATTTAGTAAACTGGAAGCAGATAGGTCACGTGCTCACGAGGGAAAGTCAGCTTCCTCTTACGCATGCAACACATTCGGGCGGAATATATGCACCGGTTATCAGGTATCATAACGGCCGGTTCTATATGATTACGACAAATGTGTCAGACGGCGGAAACTTCATCGTCTACACCGACGACATTTACGGAGAGTGGTCCGAGCCCATATGGATAAAGAACGGCGGTATCGACCCTTCCCTTCTTTTTGACGGGGACAAGGTTTATTTTTGCGGAACAGGGGCGGATGAAAACGGTCGCTCCGCAATTCTCGGTTGCGAAATTGATATCGAAACGGGAGAGAATCTAACAGAGCCAAAGGCAATCTGGTACGGCACCGGAGGCAGGTATCTTGAGGGTCCTCATCTTTATCATATTGGTGACGATTATTATGTATTCGCAGCAGAAGGCGGCACCGAATACGGTCATATGATTGTGTACGGCAAGGGAAAGAGCCCAATGGGTCCTTTTGAAAATTATAAGGGTAATCCCGTTCTTACAAACAGAAACCTGGGAGGATACCAGATTCAGGGCGTCGGACACGGAGACCTTGTCATGGACAAATTCGGTGACTGGTGGATGGTCCATTTAGCTTTCCGTACTCTCGGTCAGTACGATAATTACCACTTAACCGGAAGAGAAACCTATCTCGTACCGGTGAGCTTTGATGCGGACGGTTGGTTTACCGCAGGCGACAACGGCACAACACGTTTTGAGTTTGAAACTGACAGGAAACTTCATTGCGATTTAACACAGGCTGTAGTCGGAAGTCAGATCCGTACTTTTGAAAATACCAAACCCGGAAGAGAATGGATTTACCAGAGAAATCCGGAGATGAAAAACTACGAATTTAAAGACGGCAAGTTCTTTCTCACGGGAACGGATATCTCAATAAATGATCCTTTGGGCAGCAGTACACTGATTTCAATCAGGCAGGAAGAAATGTACGGGTTTGCAACCGTTAAGCTTTCGTCAAACGTCGGTCCTGCCGGAATGACTCTTATAATGGACGATTCGGCGCACTATGATTTGACCTTTGACAAAGGCAGGGTAAGTCTTAACGCGCGTCTTGGTGAAATAAAGTCAAGGCAAAGTGAAATCGAAGCGGATGCGGATGAAGTAACCTTAACTGTCAGATTCAGCCCGTACTACTATTATTTCGAAGTTGAAAAGGATGGAAAGCCCGTTAAACTCGGGCGTCTTGAAACCAGATTTATTTCGACCGAAGTAGCGAGCGGCTTTACGGGGGTATTGATAGGTCTCTTCGCAGAAAAGGGTGCACATGCATGCTTTTCCGATTTCAAGGTTTCCTATCAAAGGACTGAATAATACTATTACAAGGTTTCTTTTTATGGTGTATACTTTCGCGGTATGAGGGAATAAAAACATGGAAAGAAGATAGAAATGAACGAAAAAGCAGATTTTACAAGCGGTAATATTTTAAAGAAACTGATAACCTTTATGATTCCCATCTTGGGAGCACTCGTACTTCAGGCAGCGTACGGAGCGGTGGACCTTTTGGTGGTCGGCTGGTTCGGATCGACGGAAGGCCTGTCCGCGGTATCCACGGGCAGCCAGGTATTAAACCTCGTAACCTTCGTGGTGGTCCAGTTTGCAATGGGCGTTACGGTACTTATAGCAAGATACATCGGAGAAAAAAACACCGAGAAAATCGGTTCGGTTCTCGGCGGAGCGGTGGTGGTCTTCACGATTATTTCCGGAATACTCTTTGTCATTCTGGTAGCTTTTGCACGTCCTATTGCGGTTTTGGTGCAGGCACCCACAGAAGCACTTGATTTAACCGAGAGCTATATTCGCATTTGCGGCGGAGGAATTTTGTTTATCGTTGCCTATAACCTTTTGGCTTCGTTCTTTCGCGGAATGGGTGACAGTAAGTCCCCGTTAATGTTCGTGCTTGTTGCGTGTATCGTAAATATTTTCGGAGATTTGTTCTTTGTCGCCGTCCTACATATGGATGCGTCCGGAGCAGCGATTGCAACAGTCATGGCTCAGGCGGTAAGTGTTGTTTTTGCACTCGGACTTATTGTAAAAAGAAAGCTTCCGTTTAAGATTACCAAGAAAGACTTTAGAATAAATGAGCAGTGCAAACGCTTTATGCTGATAGGACTTCCGCTTGCGCTTCAGGAGCTCTTGACGCAGATTTCTTTCGTGGCTCTTTGTGCCTTTGTCAACAAGCTCGGTCTTGAAGCTTCTTCCGGATACGGAGTTGCGTCAAAGATAGTAACCTTTGCGATGCTTATCCCGAGTGCGCTTATGCAGTCGATGGCATCCTTCGTATCGCAGAATGTCGGAGCCGGCGAGCACAAAAGAGCAAGGCAGTCAATGTTCACGGGTATTGGCGTCGGAGTGTTTGTAGGGTGCATAACTTTTGCCCTTGTAATGTTCTTTGGGGATAAGCTCTCCTCAATCTTTACATCGGAGCCGGCAGTTATCGAGAAAGCCTATGACTATCTGAAAGGCTTTGCACTTGAGACTTTAGTCACCCCTATTCTTTTCAGTATGATAGGCTACTTTAACGGAAATGACATGACAGTCTGGGTAATGATACAGGGACTTACGCAGACGCTTCTTGTAAGACTTCCGCTTTCCTATTACATGAGTATTCAGCCTGATACAAGCCTTACGAAAATCGGTATTGCAGCTCCGGTGTCTACAATAGTCGGTATTTTATTGAACATTGGATTTTATATTTATTTTCAAAAAAGAAGAAAAGTTGCAAAGGAAGCTTAAATGCCCGGAGCGGTGAGTTTCTGTAAGAACTTGATTAAAGCACAGGAAAAGTGATTCTGTAAATTACAGTTTCTTTTCTAAAGTAAATATAAAGAAAACCTTAATTTTTTGTTTAAAAAAGCCATCTCGGGGAGTATAATTTAGTTGATTCGGGTGATATTACATCCGAAAAAATTTATACTTCAAGGGAGGTTAAGGAAATGATTTTTCAGATTCATGGGTTATCCCAGATTCTCGGATGGCTTCTTGCTTTTGCCGGGCTGATTATTCTTAATGAAATCGGCAGACGTACAAAAGCCGGCGGTATGACGATATTTGTAATCATTCCGACATTACTCACAATTTATTTTATTCTTGCACATGCAGGACTTTTCGGAGGATCTTCAAATCCGACAGTTGCTTATATGGACGGATGGTTCCATTACTTTAAGCTTTATGCGGCAGACATCGGATGTGTAGGCTTCATGATGATCAAGTACAAGTGGGGCATCGGCAAACAGAAATGGTTTGCTTGGTTCCCTTGGTTCATCGTAGCCGCAAACATTATGATTGCAGTTGTATCCGATATGGAATCCGCACTTGCAGCATACAGTGTTACAGGCGATTTCTCAGGTGCATGGTGGGCATCCAACGAAGGCGTATTTATCTACGGTGGTTGGTGGAACATCTTAAATGCCATCGCAGGTGTTATCAACATCTTCTGTATGACCGGTGTTGTAAATCTTTACACTTCAAAGGACAAGCACCACAGCGATATGCTTTGGCCTGATATGACCATCTGGTTCATCGTAGCATATGATATTTGGAACTTTGAGTATACCTACTTAAATCTTCCCACTCATTCATGGTATTGCGGTGTTGCTCTTTTACTTGCTCCCACAGTTGCAAATGCTCTTTGGAACAAGGGCGGCTGGATTCAGAACAGAGCAAACACTCTTGCAATCTGGTGCATGTTTGCACAGGTTGTACCTACCTTCCAGATCAGCAAGGCTTTCACGGCTCTTCCTTCCGTATATGGCGGAGCTTCTTCCGATTTGGCAGCTATCGATATGTATGACAAGGCTATTGAGATTTATGCGGCAGGTCAGGGTAAGACGGCAGCAGCCGGCGAGGCCATCGCTCAGTTTGGAATAACCGCTGATCCTACAATGCAGGGATTCATTTCATTCCTTGCAATTGCATCTAACCTTATCTGTATTGCAGTAATCATCAAGCGTTCCATCAAGATGGGCAAGAACCCTTATTCAAACGACGTTTGGGTAGGAACAAAGGATTACAACGAAGCTTTGGAAAGAGCAGAGCAGGCATAAACATTTAAATGAAATACAAAGGGCGTGTGAAAAAACTTTCGTTTCTTCACACGCCCTTTAATAAAATCAAATTTACTTTGCAGCAACTCTTGTATCGATAAAGGCTTTCAAAACCTTAAGGTTATCTTCAAGAGAAAGTCTGCTTGAATTGATACTCAGATCGTAGTTACGTGAATCGCCCCACTTAACCTTGCAATGGCTGTTGTGGTAATACTTTCTGCGGCGATCCTTTTCTTCCATCAAATCTTCCGCCTGCTTGCGTGTAAGACTGAATTTCTTCATAATACGATCAATTTTATTTTCTCTGTCGCCGAGTACGAAGATGGAAATAAGATTGGGATTGTCACGGAGTACTGACTCCGAGCATCTTCCGACTATTACGAAGGATTCACCGTTTTCGGCTTTTCTGCGCATATAGTCAAACTGCATCATAGCCAAATTTTCGGACGGAGAGCTTGACATGCCACGCACACTTCTGTATAAAAAAGGATTTCTGCGGTTTTCATCAAATTCCTCAATTTCCTTACCGCTTACATTCATCCTGGCAGCTAATTCATCTAAAAGATTATGATCATACAAAGGTAAATCGTACATCTCTGCCAGTTTCTGTGCGATTTCATGTCCGCCGCTGCCGTATTCACGGCTTACAGAGATAATTATCTGGTCACTCATTTTTAAACCTCCTTAGCATTTTATAAATATCTTGCAAAAATTAAAAGCATTGATATTGCTACTACTATTATAGTTGCCGGGGCCATAATTTTGCAATATTTCCCCCATTTAATCATATGCCCTGACTTTGCTGCAGTAGCGATTCCGACTACGTTTGCGCTTGCTCCGATAGGTGTTGCGGATCCGCCGATATCGGTACCGATTGCCAAAGCCCACGCAAGAATTGAAAGTTCAACACCTTGAGTTTGTGCAAGTGAACTTACGATCGGGATCATGGTTGCGGCAAAAGGAATGTTATCGACAAACGCACTGGCAATTGCCGAAATCCAGATAATAATTGCTATCATAAGCTTAACATCGCCGTTACTTACGTTTCCGATGAAGTTTGCCAAAAGCTTTAGGATTCCCGTCTGTTCAAGACCGCCTACGACGACGAACAATCCGATAAAGAAGAGTAATGTCTTATAGTCAATCTGCTTAATAAGTTTAAGTGCGTCCTTGCCTGCTGCGATAAGTGTAACTACGGCAATGAAGACACCGATACAAGAAACCGTAAGACCTGTCTGTGCATGGGTTACGAGAAGAACAACAGCGCAAAGGAAGATAACAGAGCTTATCACAAAGCCTTTTTTATCCGTAATTGCTTCCTTGGGATCGGGGAATACTCTGGATTCGCCTTCGGAAGCCTTTTCGCTTGCCTTAAGTTCCTTTCTGCAAACAAAGTAGAAATAAAAAATTACCACGATTAATGAAATTCCGGCCATTGCACCGGTATTTGTAAGGAAATCCGTAAAGGTGTATCCGAACGAAGTGCCAATTATGATGTTCGGGGGATCACCGCACATCGTGGCAGATCCGCCGAGGTTGGCACAGAACACTTCTGCCAAAATCATGGGAACGGGATTAAATTTAAGTAACTGTGACAATTCAACGGTAACTGCCGCAAGGAACAAAATTACGGTTATACTGTCGATGAACATTGCAAGAATTCCGGACAATACCATAAAGGATATAAATAAAGGAACAATCTTGTAATGAACCATTTTGGCAAGTCTCATGCAGAGCCATCTGAAGAACCCTACCCTTGCCATACCTTCAACCATTATCATCATGCCTGCAACAAACACGATTGTTTCCCAGTTGATACCGCTTGACGCTTCCGAAGAAGCTCCGCCGGTGTACCAAAAGGTAGAGTGCGCAAAGCATGAAAGATTAAGTGTTTCAATTATTGCACTTGGACTGTGCATCGCGAGTCCGAATACGAGCACAATTGTTAACAGACCGCATACCAGAGTTACGACTTGTCTTTCCCAAATCTCGAGGATGATAAACAAAAACATCGCGAGAAAAAGAACGACTGCAAGAATTTGAGCGAGCATATCTCCTGCCTCCTTGTTAAATATTTATCTTTCACAGTCATAGATTTTAGTAAAATTTATCGATTTAGTCAATGAAAAGGTGTACAAATTTACCTATGTTTCCCTATGCGTAAAAATGTACAATAGACGAAAAACCTCTTTAACATTTGCGAAAAAAGTTTATAATGGGCAGAGAACTAAAATGGGAGACTAAGTGATGCGATTAAGGAACATTCCCGGTGCCGGTGAAGTCATAGAAAAAAGCGAATATGTAATAAAAAATCCCCAAGAAACAAAGGGGCACTGGAATGAAATTTTCGGAAATTCAAATCCGATTTATATTGAAATCGGGATGGGTAAAGGACGCTTTATCACGGAAAACGCCTTTAAAAATCCGAGCATCAATTATATAGGAATAGAACGGTACACAAGTGTCCTCTTAAGAGCAGTTCAGAAAACGGACGAGCTTGAAAAAGAAAAAAGACCTTCAAATCTGCGTTTTCTTTGTATGGACGCTGCAGAGATTACGGATGTATTTGAAAAAGGAGAAGTCAGCAAAATTTATTTAAATTTCTCCGATCCATGGCCTAAAGAAAGGCATGCAAAAAGAAGACTTCCTTCAAAAGAATTTTTAAAAAGGTATGATGAGATACTAAAGAAAGACGGCGACCTTGAGTTTAAGACAGACAATAAAGATTTGTTTGAGTTTGCCTTAGGCGAGCTTGAACCGGCCGGATGGAAACTTAAAGCGGTTACAAGAGATCTTCATAATGACCCTGAGATGAGTAAAGGAAACATTATGACTGAGTATGAAGAAAAGTTTTCCGCCATTGGAAACCCGATATACAAGTATGTGATATACAGATAGAGTGAATTAGCAATTATTATAAAGAGTTTCGCTTGCGAAACTCCGGCGTCTCGCGCGCCCTCTCCGTCCTCGCTTCGCTCGGCCACCTCTCCCAAAGGGAGAGGCAAGTA
>CAVJJQ010000041.1:0-18677 GCA_963649755.1 bacterium
TTGCCTCTCCCTTTGGGAGAGGTGGCCGAGCGAAGCGAGGACGGAGAGGGCACGCAAGACGCCGGAGTTTCGCAAGCGAAACTCTTTAATTAATTATTTAACATTACAGAAAGGGACGGACATGAATACTCGCGATGATATTTTACGACTTATAGAAGAAGAGGATATTGAATTTATCAGACTTCAGTTTACCGATGCATGGGGCAATTTAAAGAATATTGCGGTTACCCCAAGACAGATTGACAAGGCCTCGGACAATAAATTTCCTTTTGACGGCTCAGCCTTATTTGACGGAAAGGCCGATTTCAACGATGAACTTTTTCTTGTACCGGACCTTGATTCGTTTGTAATATTACCCTGGAGACCTCAGCAGGGCAAGGTAGGGAAGATGACCTGTGATGTGACATATTCGGATGGCAGTCCGGTTTCTTTTTCCCCGCGTACCATATTAATGAAGACTATTAAAGAAGCAAAGGACTTAGGCTTTACCTTCAAGGTAAATCCCGAGTGCGAGTTCTTCTTATTTAATACAGATGAAAACGGTATGCCTACCGTTGTTTCTCATGAAAAAGCAGGTTATCTCGATGTGGGACCGATTGATTTCGGTGAAAACTGCAGAAGAGATATGGTGCTTAATCTTGAGGATATGGGTTTTGAGGTTGAATCCTCCCATCACGAGGAGGCACCGGCTCAGCATGAAATTGATTTCGGGGCATCCGATCCGCTTAAATGTGCAGATGATATTATGACCTTCAGATTTGCGGTAAGGTCCATTGCAAAGCGTTTCGGACTTTACGCAACCTTCCTTCCGAAGCCTCATACTGGGCATGCGGGCTCCGGAATGCATTTGAATTTCGTAGTTTATAAGGACGGAGAGAATATTTTTTCAAATGAAGGTGCTGCGGAATTAGGAGCACAGTTTGAAGCGGGAATTTTAAAGCATGCAGAGGGAATGTGTGCCGTTACGAACCCGATTGTAAATTCATATAAGCGTATTATCGCAAGCCTTGACAAGAATGCCTGCCTTACCCGCGTAAGAGAATCGTTTGGCGAGACAAGGCTTGAAGTCAGGTTCCCCGACAGTGCCGCAAATCCGTATCTTGCCATTGCTCTGTGCATTAAGGCAGGCTTAAACGGTATTGCCGGAAAGCTTAATAGGAAAGAAAATTCGGGAAAGCTTCCTTTGACTCTCAGTGAAGCTCTTAAGTCCATGGACGGAGATGAACTTGTAAAGGAAACACTCGGAAAAGATTTTTCATATATTTATATTCATTCCAAGGAAAAAGAATGGAAAGAATATATGACACAGGTGTCGGATTGGGAGATTGAAAAGTATCTTATTAAGATGTAGGAGGTCCTATGGGAAGCATACTGATTGCTATGCCCAAGATTGATGACTCTGTTCATTTGCAGGATCTTCTTACAAGCCATGGGGTGCTCGAGGATTTTGAAATCTGCCAGACCGCATCGGAAGTGCTTCAGATTTCAAATGACAGAGACTTCGGAATTGTAATCTGTACGAAGTCTTTAAAGGACATGAGTGCACTCGAACTTTCCGAATACCTGCCGAAATTCTTCGGAATGATAATTCTTACCAAGGATATGGCACTTGACGTTTATTCCGACAAGATTGTAAAGCTTATGATGCCGTTTAAACCGGGAGAGCTTGTTTCGACGATTGAGATGATGTCCTCGTTCTTTTTACGCAGGATAAAGAAACAAACGGGCGGACCGGTCAGACGAACGCATATGCAGGACAAGGTCGTTACCGAGGCCAAAGAAGTACTGATGGACAGGAACGGAATGACGGAACCGGAGGCATTTCGGTATATCCAAAAGTGCAGTATGGATACGGGAAGAAGTATGGTCGAATCGGCACAGATGATTCTAATTTTAAACAGATAGAAGGGTACAGCTATGAAGATGGATTTTGTAAAAATGCATGGATGCGGGAATGACTACATCTATGTAAACGGATTTGAGGTTAAACTTGACAAATTCAAGAAAGCGGAGCTTGCAAGGAAACTTTCCGACAGACATTTCGGAGTAGGTTCGGACGGACTGATCTTTATAAATCCGTCGGGAATTGCCGACTTTGAAATGGAGATGTATAATGCTGACGGCACAAGAGCGGAAATGTGCGGAAACGGCATCAGGTGCGTTGCCAAATACGTCTATGACAATAAAATGACTGATAAGTCGGAATTTGTAATAGAAAGTATGGGAAAAAGAAAAATTATCAAGGTATACGCGGAAGACGGTCTTGTAAAAACCGTTACGGTAGATATGGGAGAGCCGATTCTTGAATCAAAGCGTATTCCCGTCATTTCTTCCGAAGAGAACTTTGTTGACGAGCCTGTCAGTATTTCCGGAAAGATTTTCCATATGACGGCGGTTTCGATGGGAAATCCGCATGCCGTTTCTTTTTACAATCCCGATGAAATCTTATTGTACGGTCAGGCAATAGAGACAAACGAGATCTTCCCGAACCGTGTAAATGTGGAATTTGTAGATGTTTTGAGCCCGGATACGGTTCGTATGCGTGTTTGGGAGCGCGGAACCGGAGAAACCTATTGCTGTGGTACGGGATGTTGTGCTACTGTAGTTGCGGCGGTTCTTAACAAAAAGACCGGTCGTCACGTTAAGGTGAAGGTACTTGGCGGAGAGCTTGACATAAATTGGGACGAAGAAAGCAACCACATATTTATGACAGGTCCTGCGGAAACCGTATTTAGCGGAAGCGTGGAAGTTTAAAAATCGGAGGTAATATGAGCAAGGTAAATGAGGATTATTTAAAGTTACGGGGAAGTTATCTTTTTTCGGACATTGCAAGACGAGTAAGAGAGTTTGAGGCAACAAACCAGGGGAAACCCGTTATCAGACTCGGAATAGGTGATGTAACCCAACCCATCGCTCCGAGCATTATTAAGGCATTACACGGTGCGGTTGATGAAATGTCAAAAAGGGAAACTTTTAAGGGGTATGCTCCCGATTTGGGCTATGAATTTTTGAGAAATACCATCGCTGAGCATGATTTTAAGGCTCGCGGTTGTGACATAGATCCATCGGAAATTTTTGTTTCGGACGGAGCAAAATGTGACTGCGGCAATATTCAGGAGCTTTTTTCAAAGGATAATGTCGTTGCCGTATGCGATCCCGTTTATCCTGTTTACGTAGACTCAAACGTTATGGCGGGGAGAGCCGGTAACTTCAATGAAAGCACAAACACCTGGAGCGATATCGTATACATGCCTTGTACGGAGGAAACCGGATTTGCTCCACAGATTCCCGACAAGCATGTTGACCTTATTTATCTTTGCTTTCCGAACAATCCTACCGGTGCCGCAATTACCAAGGATGAGCTTCAGGTCTGGGTTGATTATGCCAACGAAAAAGAAGCCGTAATTATTTTTGACGCGGCTTACGAGGCATATATTTCCGAGGACGATATTCCTCATAGCATATATGAGTGCCGGGGCGCAAAAACCTGCGCAATAGAGATCCATTCTTTTTCCAAGAATGCGGGATTTACGGGTCTGAGACTGGGATATACCGTTGTTCCAAAAGAGTTAAAGGTCGGAAATGCAAGCCTTCATGATATGTGGGCAAGAAGACATGCTACGAAATATAACGGAGCTCCCTATATCATTCAGAGAGCCGGAGAGGCTGTCTACACCGAGGAAGGTCAGGAAGAAATTAAAGAACAGATTTCATATTATATGAAGAATGCATCCTACATTGCGTCCAATCTAAAGGAATGCGGTATAAAGGTGAGCGGAGCTGTAAATTCACCCTATATTTGGCTTAAAACTCCCGATGGGTTGAGCAGTTGGCAATTTTTTGATAAACTGTTAAACGAGGCTTCGGTTGTAGGCACTCCCGGCGTCGGTTTCGGACCGTGCGGGGAAGGCTATTTCAGACTTACTGCATTTAATACCTATGAAAACACAGTCGAAGCGGTATCAAGGATTAAAGAGCTTCATTTTTAATCAAATCCTAAATGATTGAGGTTACGATATGTGTGGAATAGTCGGATATTGCGGAAGCAAGCAGGCAGCCCCCATTTTACTTGAGGGCTTATCTAAACTTGAGTATAGAGGTTATGATTCGGCGGGTCTTGCGGTCAGAAACGGGGATTTGCCGATAGAAATAGTAAAGGCGAAGGGTCGTTTGTCTGCTCTTAAGAGTAAGACAAACGACGGAGATTCCCTGAAGGGAACCTGCGGAATCGGTCACACCAGATGGGCGACACACGGCGAGCCGAGTGAGAATAACGCTCACCCCCATGTCAGTGACGACCATAATGTCGTAGCCGTTCACAACGGTATTATTGAGAACTATACCGAGATAAAGGAAAAGCTTTTAAAGAAAGGCTATTCTTTCTATTCCGATACAGATACCGAAGCTATCGTAAAGCTCATAGATTATTATTATAAGAAGTACAATATCGGTCCGGTAGACGCCCTTGCAAAGACGATGGTCAGAGTAAGAGGGTCTTATGCGCTTGCCGTAATGTTTAAAGAATACCCGGGAGAAATCTGGGTGGCAAGAAAGGACAGTCCTCTTATAATAGGTACGGGCAAGGGCGAATCCTTCGTAGCAAGCGATGTACCCGCAATTTTAAAGCATACAAATCAGGTTTACTATATCGGAAACCTTGAGATGGCCTGCCTTGAAAATGAAAAGGTTACTTTTTACAACCTTGACGGTGAGGTTATTTCAAAGGAGCTTACCGAGATAAAATGGGATGCCGAATCTGCCGAAAAGGGCGGATTTGAACATTTCATGATGAAGGAAATCCATGAGCAGCCTAAGGCTGTAAAGGATACGCTCGGCGCATATATTCATGACAACAGTATTGATTTCAGCGCCGCAGGGCTTGATTTTGACAAGGTTAAGGATGTGAGTCAGATTGTTATTTCTGCCTGCGGATCTGCCTACCATGTCGGAATGGTTGCCCAGTACGTTATTGAGAAGCTTGCAAGAATTCCCGTGAGAGTGGAGCTTGCATCGGAATTCAGATACAGAGATCCCATTTTAAATAAAAATGATCTGGTAGTTGCAATCAGTCAGTCGGGCGAAACCGCAGACACTCTTGCCGCTATCAGAGAGGCTAAGGGGCAGGGCTGCTTTACTCTTGGAATCGTGAATGTCGTAGGTTCGTCAATCGCAAGGGAGGCGGACGGTGTTATTTATACAATGGCAGGTCCCGAAATAGCGGTTGCTACTACCAAGGCTTACAGTGCGCAGTTGGTTGTTATTTATCTGTTGGCACTTGAGATGGGCTTAAAAAAAGGCACTCTGGACAAAGATGAGTACGAGCGCCTGATAAGCGAGTTAAATACACTTCCTCAGAAGATGGAGAGAGTTCTTGAGGATAAAGAACGCATCCAGTGGTTTACGTCGAAGTTTTCAAATGTGAAAGACGCTTTCTTTATCGGTCGCGGCATCGATTATGCCATTTCGATGGAAGGCTCGCTTAAGATGAAAGAAATCAGCTATGTTCATTCGGAGGCTTATGCGGCCGGCGAGCTCAAGCACGGTACGATTTCACTGATTGAAGACGGTACCTTGGTAATAGGAATTCTTACGCAGAGTAATCTTTATGAGAAGACGCGTTCAAACCTTGTGGAGGTTAAGAGCCGCGGAGGTTACTTAATGGGTATCACCAACGCAGGCAATTACTCGATTGAGGATTTGGTTGATTTTACAATCTATATTCCCAAAACAGAGGATATTTTCGCAGAAAGTCTGGCTATCATTCCTCTTCAACTTATGGGATACTATATGTCGGTGGCCAAGGGCCTTGATGTAGACAAACCCCGCAACCTCGCAAAGAGCGTTACGGTTGAGTAGGAGGTATTAAAATGGTTAAAGCAGTAGTCGGTGCCAACTGGGGCGACGAAGGAAAAGGAAAAATTACGGATATGCTTGCGGAGAACGCAGACATCGTAGTCAGATTCCAGGGAGGAGCAAATGCCGGTCATACCATTATAAATGAGTACGGAAGGTTTGCTTTGCATACGCTTCCTTCAGGTGTTTTTTATGGCCATACAACGAGCATTATCGGCAACGGCGTTGCACTTGACATCCCGAAGCTTATAAAGGAGATTGATTCTCTTAAGGAACAGAATGTTCCCACACCCAAGATTTTAGTTAGTGACAGGGCACAGATTGTAATGCCTTATCACCCGCTTTTCGATGCTTATGAAGAAGAACGTCTCGGCGGAAAGTCCTTCGGTTCCACGAAGTCGGGTATTGCACCTTTCTATTCGGATAAATTTTCAAAAATCGGTTTCCAGGTAAGCGAACTCTTTGACGAAGAAGTGCTTCTTGAAAAGGTTGACAGGGTATGTGAGTTAAAGAACATAATGCTTGAACATTTATATCACAAGCCCACGATTGACAAGGCAGAGCTTATCAACACGCTTCATGAATACAGGGATATGATTAAGCCATATGTATGCGATGTTTCGAGTTTCCTTGACAAGGCCATTAAAGAAGGAAAGACCATTCTTTTGGAAGGACAGCTTGGAACTCTCAAGGATCCCGATCACGGTATTTATCCCATGGTTACTTCTTCTTCCACACTTGCTGCCTACGGTGCAATCGGCGCGGGAATTCCGCCTTATGAAATTAAGCAGATTATTACGGTTTGCAAGGCATATTCTTCCGCAGTCGGTGCAGGTGACTTCGTGTCCGAAATATTCGGAGACGAGGCTCAGGAGTTAAGAGTACGCGGCGGTGATAAGGGCGAATTCGGTGCTACAACGGGACGTCCCAGGAGAGTCGGCTGGTTTGACTGCGTTGCATCCAAGTACGGCTGCAGACTTCAGGGTGCCACCGATGTTGCTTTTACCGTTCTGGATGTGCTCGGTTATCTTGATGAGATTCCGGTTTGTGTAGGATACGAAATTGACGGTGAGGTTACAACCGATTTCCCCGTTACCACAAAGCTTAATCATGCAAAACCCGTGTTCAAGAAGCTTCCGGGATGGAAGTGCGATATAAGGGGCATTAAGAATTACGATGAGCTTCCTGAAAACTGCCGTAATTACATCGAATTCATCGAAGATGAAATCGGCTATCCGATTACGATGGTTAGCAACGGACCCGGAAGAAGCGATATTATCTACAGAAAGAGTAAGTTTTCCAAGTAAAGAGGGAACATGGACAGAGAGAAAATTTTGGTAATAGATTTCGGCGGTCAGTACAACCAGCTGGTAGCACGTCGTGTGCGTGAATGCAATGTTTACTGCGAAATCTATTCTTATAAGACTGATTTAAACAAGATAAAGGCAATGAATCCTAAGGGAATCATTCTTACGGGTGGGCCTTCAAGCTGCTACGAGGAAAATGCGGCTACTTGTTCACCTGAGCTTTTTAACATCGGAGTTCCCGTCCTTGGCTTATGCTACGGCGCCCAGCTCATGAATCATGTGCTCGGCGGCAAGGTTGAAAGAGCCGAGGCAAGAGAATACGGAAAAACAAACATTTGCGTTGACAATTCGTCCAAGCTTATGGAAGGTGTTTCCGAAAATACCACCTGCTGGATGAGCCACTTTGACTACATTTCAAAGCTTGCTCCGGGTTTTAAATCGATAGCACATTCCGACAACTGTCCGGTTGCGGCCTGCGAATGCGTTGAAAAGAGCTTGTACGGAATCCAGTTCCATCCCGAAGTATTGCATACACCCGAAGGCTCAAAGATGCTTTACAACTTTGTACGTAGTATTTGCGGCTGCAGCGGCGATTGGCGTATGGATACCTTCGTAGAGGATTCTATCAAGTCAATTAGGGAAAAGGTTAAGGACGGAAAAGTCTTACTTGCTCTTTCGGGCGGAGTAGATTCATCCGTATTGGCAGCCTTGCTTGCAAGAGCAATAGGTAAGCAGCTTACCTGCGTGTTCGTAGATCACGGTCTTCTTCGTAAGAATGAAGGCGATGAGGTTGAAAAGGTCTTCGGTGAAGGCGGAGACTTTGATATCAACTTCATCCGTGTCAATGCCCAGGAACGTTATTATGCCAAGCTTAAGGATGTCGAAGAACCCGAGCATAAGCGTAAGATTATCGGCGAGGAATTCATAAGAGTCTTTGAAGAAGAGGCAAAGAAGATCGGCAAGGTCGATTTTCTTGCTCAGGGCACCATATATCCCGATGTCGTTGAATCCGGTCTTGGCGGCGAGTCTGCAGTAATAAAGTCGCATCATAACGTTGGCGGACTTCCGGATTATGTTGATTTTAAAGAAATTATTGAGCCTTTGAGAAATCTGTTCAAAGACGAGGTCAGAAAGGTCGGTTTGGAACTTAAGCTTCCCGAATACCTTGTATATCGTCAGCCTTTCCCTGGCCCCGGACTCGGAATCAGAATCATCGGTGCGGTAAGTGCCGAAAAGGTCAAGATAGTACAGGATGCCGATTGGATTTATCGTACCGAAGTCGATAAAGCCTTAAAGGCATACAAGGATGAGCACGGAACCGATGCTCCCTGGATGCCGAATCAGTACTTTGCGGCACTTACAAACATGCGAAGCGTCGGCGTAATGGGAGACGAGCGTACTTACGACTATGCAATCGCCCTTCGTGCCGTTCGCACGGTCGATTTCATGACCGCAGAGAGCGCAGAAATTCCTTTTGAAGTGCTCCAGACCGTGATGTCCCGAATTATAAATGAGGTAAGAGGCGTAAACAGAGTTCTTTATGACCTGACCTCAAAGCCTCCGGGAACGATAGAGCTTGAATAGCTACGAGCAGAGCAAATAGAAGCAAAAAACCACCTTGGATGCTTGCATCCGTAAGGTGGTTTTTGCTTCTATTTATTCGGCGACAGCCGACACTGAGATGGAGCGAAGCGGAATCGAAGTGACTGCTCGTAGCTTATTCGGCGAATCATCCCATTACTATGAGACGTAGGTGGACTGGTTGAATTCGTAAGACATGGAAATAGAAATGAACAATATAGTTTCAATACATATGTCCAGTTTATAAAAATTTTATATTTTTTATAATTTCTTTCGTTTACCTGACACCTTGAGTCTGGTCTTGCGTCAAAGCCTTATGGAAGAATTGGTCTGCATGAACGAGATTGCTGCAACTGCAGGTGGTCAGCACGGATGAAAATGCCTGCTGGTTGATTGATTACTGGTGCGGGAAGGATGCAAGTGGCCTGCTTCGGATGCCGTTTTCAAGGCATTGGATCATGCATATTGAAGCGAGCCTACGGATCAAAAAAAAGCTACATCCGAGATAGGAGAAAAATTATGTATGAGCGAATCGCAAATTGCACTCAAAGCAACTTACACCCTGATTTTTACAACTCACAGGGGCGGATGTAGAGGATCCGCATTGAGTATGCTATGATTTCAGTGAAGGAGGGAGGCGGGAACTTGAAGCTATCTGTAGAAGAGATCCCTTGCAGGGACGAGGAAGAAGTGGTCGTCCGCTGCCATGATGCGCAGGAAAAATGGGTGGAAGTCATACGCGCTGTGACCGCCGGAGAAATTACGATCCATGGAGTCGCGGACGAAAAGATATATCGACTAAAACTCAGTGAGGTTTATTACTTCGAGATTGTAGAGGGACGATCCTTCCTGTATTGTCGGCAGTCTATTTTTGAGTGCAGACAAAAGCTGTACGAGTTTGAAGCACTGTGCCGCGGCTCTCTGCTTTTCCGATGCAGCAAATCCATGATCCTGAATGCGGACAAAATCCAATATGTCCGCCCTTCCGTGTCGGGGCGGTTTGAGGCAACGCTCATGAATGGTGAAAAAGTAATCATTTCCCGCCAGTATGTGGGAGAACTGAAACGGCTATTGGAGGTGTAAGAGATGTTTCGTAAAAAGATAACATTTTGGCTTCACCGCTTTGTTATGGCGTACGGAATAATTATGCTTAGCACCTTTTTCATGTGTCTGCTGTTTAATCCTACTTCCGAGCTGCCCGTTGTTACGTTCTTTGGAAGATGCATCCTTTTTACGTTGGTATGTATGGCGACGCTGGTCGTTTACTATTCGAAAGAGGATTTGACGCAGGGCGCATGGTGGCTTCGTACTGTGTTGCATGCAGCTTTATTGGAGGCCGTATTGCTTCCCCTCGCCCACTATTGGGGCTTCTGGTACGGACGCACGGATGCGATCATTTATGCCGCTTTTATCTTTGCGGCGAAAATTGTTTGGCATCTGGTGGACTTTGGGCAGTGCATTCGGAACGCTGCTGAGGTAAACGAGAAGCTTCTCAAGCGGCACCATAAGGAGGAGGTAAACGATGAATGAGGGAGTGATATTTTGTGGAGAAAACGAAAACAGCGGATTGGCTCCGCTGTCCGGAGTGCGGCGGCAAAACCAGGACGCAGGTGCAGGGAAATACCGTGCTGGAGAATTTCCCGCTGTTCTGTCCCAAATGCCGTTACGAATGCGTGATCACCTATCGCAAAGGAAAAATTGAAGAAATCAAGATGCCGGACGCTTAGACGCAGTGCAGACCGAAAAATGGTTTGTACTGCGTGTTTTTATTTTTGGAGGTGAATTTCCATAAAAATAGAGATGAACACATTGACTGCGAGTCTATTTCTGGAACTGTACACGTCTGTCGGATGGGAGCCTCCATGTACGGAGCAGGTAGAAGCAGCACTTCGAAATACATTGATCACCTTTACTGCCTATGAAGGCAACCGGGCTGTTGGCATGGCTCGGCTTTTGGGGGATGGCGGCATGAGCTTCTATATGAAAGATTTTGCCGTTGTTCCGAATTATCAGGGACAAGGTGTCGGCACGGCTTTGATAGAGGCGGTTCAGGAATACATTTTAAGCCACATTCAAACCGGTTGGGCAGTTAGCCTGGAACTGATCAGTACAAAAGAAGCTGTCGCTTTTTATAAACGGAATAGATTTGAGGAACGACCCTGCGATTGGGATGGCCCAGGAATGTTCAAAATGATTCAGAATGTAGGAGAAACAAAAAATGCTTGTAATTGAACATCTAACAAAAAACTACGGAGAAAAAAGGGCGGTCGATGACCTTTCCCTGCATATTCTTTCCGGAGAGATTTACGGTTTTATTGGACACAACGGAGCGGGAAAAACCACTACGCTGAAAGCCTGCTGCGGTATTTTGCAGTTTGACAGCGGCGATATCACCATTGACGGGATTTCGGTAAAAGAGGATCCCGTTGGTTGCAAACGGAATCTTGCCTACATTCCCGACAATCCGGATCTATATGAGTTTATGACCGGAATCCAGTATCTCAATTTCATATCGGATATATTTGCCGTCAGTGCCGCCGACCGCAAGTACCGCATCCGTCATTTTGCAGATGCCTTTGAGCTGACAGCGGATCTGGCGCAGCCGATTTCTGCTTACTCCCACGGTATGAAGCAAAAGCTGGCAATCATATCTGCACTGGTACATGAGCCGAAGCTCATTATCATGGACGAGCCCTTTGTCGGCCTTGATCCGAAAGCCTCACATCTGCTGAAATCCATCATGCGGGATCTGTGTGACAAGGGTTCGGCAATCTTCTTCTCCACTCACGTGCTGGAGGTGGCAGAAAAGCTCTGCGATAAGGTTGCCATTATCAAGAATGGAAAACTAATAAAATCCGGCACGATGGAAGAAGTAAAGGGCGATACATCTCTGGAGAAAGTTTTCCTTGAACTGGAGGGAGAGGCATGACAAAAGCTTTGTTCAAAAAGCAGATGTTGGAGGCGTTTTCCTGGCTGTATCGGGACAGCAAGTCCGGTAAGCACCGCAGCACAAAAGGCATTGTCGGCTATGGGCTGCTGTATCTCGTTTTGTTCGGTTTCCTTGGCGTAATATTCGGATTCATGGCAAATATGCTTTGCAAGCCGATGATCAGCGCGAATATGGGCTGGCTTTATTGGTGCCTGATGGGACTGATTGCGATTTTCTTCGGCGTTTTCGGCAGCGTATTCAATACCTACAGCTCGCTGTATCAGGCAAAGGACAACGATCTGCTGCTCTCCATGCCGATTCCCGTCTCACGAATCCTGCCGGTTCGTCTGTCCGGCGTGTATGCAATGGGGCTTATGTACGAACTGATCGTTATGATACCGACGATGATCATCCGGTTTGCCGCAGCACCGGTTTCGGTTGTCGGAGCTATCCATATACTGCTGATCCCATTGGTACTGTCCCTGCTGATACTGGCCTTGTCGGCTGCCCTCGGCTGGATAGTTGCGCTAATTGCAGCTAGAGTTAAACACAAAAACGTCATTACCGTGATTGCCTCTTTGACGTTTATTGCGGCATATTATTATTTTTATGCAAGAGCGTATTCTCTCCTTCAGGAGCTTCTGCTGCATTTAGATGCCGTGGGAAATACGATGAAAAATGTCTTCTACCCACTGTACCACATGGGGCTTGCAGCAGAGGGCAGCATTCTGTCCATGCTGATATTTGCGGCAATTGTTCTTGCAGCAACGGCCATTACCTATTGGGTTTTGTCGCGGAGTTTCTTGAAGCTGGCAACCGCAAATCACAGCAGCGCTAAAACCATATACAAAGATAAAGCGGTAAAGCCGGTTCCCGTTCAAAGTGCATTACTCCGAAAGGAGCTTCAGCGTTTTACCGGCAGCGCCAATTATATGCTGAACTGCGGATTGGGGATTATCCTAATGCCCGCTTCGGCAACAGCCCTGGTATGGAAGGCAGATGTGATTCGGGAGTTCATCACAATGCCGGAATTTGCGGATTATGTTTCTTTGCTTGCCGCTGCAATCGTTTGTTTGTTCACCACAATGAACGATATGACGGCGCCATCCATTTCATTGGAAGGAAAGAATCTGTGGATTGCGCAGTCTTTGCCGGTATCCGGCAGACAGGTGCTGCGTGCAAAGCTGATGCTGCAGCTGCTTTTGACCTGGATCCCTGCAATTCCTCTGGTAATCGTTCTGGAATGGCTGATGAGGCCGCAGCTGTTTTGTGCCGTCCTGCTTCCTGTACTGGCTATACTTTTTTCATTGCTTATGGCAGAAATTGGGCTGTCTTCAAACCTGAAAATGCCGAATTTCCATTGGACCAGCGAGATCATGCCAATCAAGCAGAGCCTACCTGTCGCGGAGGCATTGTTTGGCGGCTGGTTGATTATTGCCGTATTTGCGGGCATATATGTGCTCTTGCGAAATGTCGTTACTGTGAATGCCTTCCTCGCAATGCTCTGTGCAGTATTGTTCATTGCCGCCGGATGGCTTCATCATTGGCTGATGACACGAGGTGCAAGAATTTTTGAAGCACTATGAAAATTATAACTTTTTTGGGAGAACACCAGATGAGCAAATACAATACGCTTTGGGCGTACATTCATGAAAGCAGTAAGCCTTTGCTGACGCTAACTTTTGATGAAATCGGTCAGATCGCCGGTGTGCCGCTGGATCACTCTTTCCTGAAATATAAGAAAGAACTGTGCAGTTATGGATATGAGGCTGTCAATATCTCGATGAAGGCACAGACCGTGTTTTTTGCCAAAAGAAAAGAAGGTTGATTATGGGCATAAAAATACCGAGAATAGCACTCTTGTTGATATGCGCATTTGCGGTAATGCTGCCCGGCTGTCAGGTTCATATATCTGTCGGGGCAAACGACAATCTGACCGGTGAGGATTATCCGAATGCAGAAAAATATCAGACCGATGCTTTCACCTATAACGCAGACGATATAAAGGCAGTTGAAGTTTATTGGCGTTCCGGCGAAGTGGAGATCACAGAATCAGACGATGCGAAGCTTCATGTCAAGGAAAGCGGCGGCGAATTGCCGGAAGACACGGCCATGCACTATTTTTTAGATGACGGTGTGCTGAGGATTCGTTTCTGCAAATCCGGTGCAAAAATTATGGTGGATGCAACGGATAAGCATTTGAGCCTTGAAGCACCGAAAGGAATTGACCTTTCCGTTCATACGACATCTGCGCTTGTCAAGGCAGGTGATCTCAATCAAAACAGTGTTTTGATTGCAACACTTTCCGGCTGTATCGAACTCGGCACCGTAACAGCAGACGCGATTGATCTGAGCAGCAGCTCCGGTTTTATCCATGCAGATAGTATTTCTGCTCAGTCGCTCAAATGCAGTGCAGCGTCCGGGGCTATTGACATAGGTGCGGTTTCAACCCAAGTGCTTGAGTGTGGCACATCCTCCGGTAGTGTCACGATGGGCAGTATGACCGCTGATACAGCCAAAATCACCACAAGCAGTGGAAGCGTAGATCTGGCACTGACTAAAGTACCATCTGCTGAAATCTATACATCCAGCGGTACGGTCAATCTGGTGCTGGGGAATGGTGGCGCAGAAGTTCTGTATACACCAAGCAGCGGCAAACTGCTTACAGACCGTGCGTATGACCGTAAAGGCGACTTGTATGTGTTTGGTGAAGGTACGAGCAATATTACGGTCGAAGCCGCAAGCGGAAATCTCAAAATTCAGTAAGGGAGAATTACATTGAAATCACTTAATACCATTCAGAGGCTTTCCAAGATTGGAAAAGTTTTCAGTAAAATCGCATTTATTTTTTCCGTCATCGGCTTTTGCGGATGTATTGCCGGTTTGCTCAGCTTGAGCTTTGGAAACGGAAGCCTAATCAAAATCGGCGGAGTTACTCTGCATGGGCTTGTTTCCGAAGAATACGGCTACAACATCAAAAGCATTAGTGCTACGCTCTCAGGTTGGATGATCGTTTGTGCCGGTGAAGCCATGCTTGCCAAGTTTGCGGAGGTCTATTTCAAAAACGAGCTGAAAGCCGAATCACCTTTTACGCTTGCCGGAGCAAAAGAGCTGCTGCGGCTCGGCATTCTTACCGCTACCATTCCTACCGGCTGTGCGATAGTCGGCAGCATCGTCGAAGGGATCATTGCCGGTTTCATGAAAGTTGAAAAGGCTGCGGCTATGGATATGTATTTTGATAATGAATCGAGCATCGTGCTGGGAATCATGTTCATTCTCGGCTCCCTGTTGTGCCGCTATGGTGCGGAGTTGCGGGAACACCTCGGTGAGGTTGCACAATGAAGATAGAAACAGAGCGCCTTTATCTGCGAGAAATGACACCTGATGATTTTGATGCACTGTATGCCGTGCTTACCGATTCTGACATTATGCAGCACTACCCTTATACAGATGAAGCACGGGTGCGAAATTGGATCAATAAGAACAGAGAGCGTTACCGTATATTCGGATTTGGCCTGTGGGCGGTCTGCCTGAAAACCACAGGAAAAATGATTGGTGACTGTGGACTGACCATGCAGAACATCAACGGTACGATTTTGCCGGAAATCGGCTATCATATCGCCAAGGCACATCAAAATCAAGGGTATGCAAAAGAGGCGGCGAAGGCTGTTCGGGACTGGACATTCGCAAACACAGCATTTGGCGTGGTATACTCTTACATGAAGAAAGAAAATGTCCTCTCCTCCGCCGTTGCCCGTGCGTGCGGTATGGCTCTGCTGGGCGAGTTCACTGATGACGAAGGTGAGCAGACAGTAATATATGGGATTCGCCGTGAAGAAAGCGAGAGACATATGGATATATGGGAAAAGCTCTATGAGCGGGCGAAAGAAGAATATCACCCGGAGAATGTAAGCCCCTTTATCCAGGCACATCATGTGGTATGCGCTTTGGAGAGCGGGGACGGAACGATCTATACCGGCTTTTGCATCGAGGCGTGCAGCGGTGTGATGAATTTATGCGCCGAGCGGGTCGCTGCTCTGAATATGTATGCCAGCAGCGGTCAGACGCGGATAAAAAGGCTGATTGCCTTTCGAGACAGAGCGCCGTATGGCGGCGGAAGCGGGATGCCCTGTGGTGCATGCCGTGAATTTTTGTATCAGCTGAATGAGGAAAACGAAAATACAGAGGTTATGGTAGATTACGAAAGCAGGAAAACCGTCACTCTCAAGGAGCTGATACCAAGCTTTTGGGGCAAAGAACGTTGTTCCGGTAACAAAGCCTTATAAAATAGAGAGATATATGAAAGCAGGGAGCACATATGATGGAAAAAAGTTGTGGAGAATTTAGCTATATCAGTCTACGGCAGCGTCCCCGGTTAAAGAACATCGCTGCGGAATGGTTTTCCTCAAAGTGGGGAGTGCCTGTGAACGCCTATTTGGCGTGCATGGACGAATACATGACTGGCAGAACAGAATATGGCTGGTATCTCTGCCTGGATGGAGATAAAATTGTCGGCGGTTTGGGTGTGATCGAAAATGACTTTCACGACCGTCCTGACCTGACACCCAATATTTGTGCTGTCTACACGGAGGAAAGCTACCGTTGCCGTGGCATTGCCGGAAAACTGCTAAATATGGCTGTAGGGGATTTGAGAGCAAAAGGAATCTCCCCGGTCTATTTGCTGACCGATCACGTTGGCTTTTATGAGCGCTATGGCTGGGAGTTTCTTTGTATGGCACAGGGCGACGGGGAAGCCGAGATGTCGAGAATGTATGTGCACTTGTGATGCACCACCGCCGGAAATGCAACTGCAATGAGAGAATTCTTGGAAGGTATACGCAAAAAGCGGACGACGGCGATATCCGGACAAATTACCCGCACGATCATGATCCTGCTGTTGGGCATTGCGCTGGGAGCATTATCGAAATTTCTTGACTGCACCGCAAGCAATGCGCTGCCGCCAATTTTGGAGTATCTGGATGTCAGAAACTTTCTCGGTTGCTTTGCGATATGGATACTTCTTGGCTTGTGCATTGCGGTTTACAGCCCTTCTCCTGCCTGTGCAGCCATCAGTGTGTTTGCTTTCTTCTCCGGAATGGTTGCCAGCTATTACGCATATTCAAAATGGATCGCAGAATTTTTCCCTCAAAGCTATGTACTCGTCTGGGTTGGATTTACAGTGGTTTCACCGCTGTTGGCATGGATCTGCTGGTATCCGTAAAGGGGACGATGCTGATGATCGTAATAGGAGCTTGCCACACAGCGTGAAGAATCGAAAATCGAGCACAAGAAAGCCGGCAAGGAACAGCGCGAGCTTGAGCAGCAGCCAAAGCACGAAAAAAGAAATAGTTGCGTGAAAAAGTATGGCGTTTTATTTACCAACATGATATACTAACCATGGTTGGTAAAAAGTTGGTAAAAGAAGGTGGATATGTGGGTCTGGTTGAAAAAATTTTAGAATTATGTGCATATGATGACGAACAAGAATGGTTTGAGTTTAAAGAAAATTGGTTTCAGGCAGAAGAACTAGGAGAATACGTTTCAGCAATATCGAATGCAGCAGCATTTCATTATAAAGAAATGGGATATTTTGTTTGGGGAGTGAACGATGATACACATGAAATTGTAGGTACAAAGTTTAATCAATATTGTGACTATAATAAGGAACCATATCAAAATTATTTGGCAAGAAACCTTTCACCGAGTATCAATTTTTCTTTCGAAGAAATAGAAATACATGGTAAAAGGGTTGTTGTATTGCTAATTCCTCCGGCAGAAGAGATTCCAACAGCATTTAAAGAGACCCGATATATTCGTATTGGATCCTCGAAGAATAATATAAAAAAATATCCTAAACGAGAGATACAATTGTTTAAGATTTTAGACGGCAGAGTTGAAACGATAGAAACGTTACCTGCAAGGTATCAGGACTTAACGTTTCATAAGCTTTTTGGATATTATGGGTCTAAGGGAATTGTCTTGAAAGAGGAAACCTTTGAGAAAAATCTAAAGCTTAAAAATAAAACAGGCGAATATAACATGTTAGCGCAGCTGTTGTCTGATGATTCACATATTCCGCTTAGAGTATCTATTTTTGAAGGTGAGACGAAGGCTTCACCATTGTTTTCTGTCAGAGAATTTGGAAATAATTGCCTTTTGTATTCGCTTGATGCGTTGTTGCAATATGGAGATGTGTTAAATATAATTCAGGCAGACGAAGAAAATAGGATTGTTGAACGTAAAGATGTCCCTTTGTTTGACAATAGTGCATTCCGCGAGGCTATTATCAATGCTGTATTGCATAATTATTGGGTATCAGGCAATGAACCGATGATTTCTGTTTTCTCGAACAGGATAGAGATATTATCAAGAGGAACATTAGCTCCGGCGCAGACAATGGAAGGTTTCTTCCTTGGAGAATCAGTTCCTGTAAATGAAAAGCTTTCTGAGATTTTTCTGCAACTTCATATTAGTGAAAAATCTGGGAGAGGAATTCCAACAATTGTTGAAACCTATGGCAAAGATGCTATTACATTTAGGGAAAATTCTATAGTGGTAACAATACCATTTAATAGACTTCATAAGCTTGGTGAAAAGGTTGGTAAAAAACTTGGTGAAATAAATACTGATAGACCAGTATTAAATGCCAGACGTCAAACTATTTTGATTGAAATAAAACAAAATCCATATATTACGAAGAAAGAATTGGCAGTAAAGCTTGGTATTAGCGGAACTGCAATAGATAACAATATTGCTTTTTTGAGAAAAAACGGATTTTTGGAAAGAATAGGAAAAACCAAAGGGGGATATTGGCAAGTACTATAAAAAATTATTTGCCTGTGATCTGCGATGAAACGATAGTTGAAACATTGTATATATTACAGAACAATTTGGGAGTGATTGTGTCAATAAGTTTGTGTAAACGCATTTAAGATTTTCTTAAAGTGCATTGTTAATTAAGCTGCTTCATTTTCAGAATCCGGCTTATCTGGCAATGGATCCGGTTT
>CAVJJQ010000042.1:0-18342 GCA_963649755.1 bacterium
TAGTGCCTTTTTTGCTATATAGGGGATTGCGGAGCAATTTCCTATATAGCAAAAAGCCGTCGAGACTTTCGACGGCTTTTATATCATGTGGTGCCTGCGAAGCAGGCATGGACGTTTACTTTGAAATACGCTTTTTATTTGCAGGCTCGGGAATGTATTCGACGATATCTCCAAAATCCGTTCCGAGAATTTCGCAAATTCTGCATAGCACATCCATCGATACAAGTTCCTCTTTACGAAACTTTGTCATGGTATTGGGTGAAATGTCTGCTGCTTGTCTGAGCTGAGTAGCACTCATCTTTTCATCAATAAGCTTTTTCCAAAGTTTGTTATATGAAACTGCCATATGTGTCCTCCTAACTGTGTATTTATCAGTCCCCTTTTATCAGACCCCTCGCATGTATGGTAACAATTATCTAATAACGCTCTATTAAACTGATATGAGAATAACTTATCTTGTGAATTTTTTCAAGATTGATAAGATAAATTTCATAATTATTACGAATCGAAATTAATAATCTTATAAAGGATACACTTATGACCATTGAAGAAATCAGAACACTGATTGGCGACCCCCGCAAAACGCTTCCCAAAAAAGAGTTTGAAGAATGTCTTGCTTTTTTTGATGCAGATTCCAATGGGCCCACCGAATACATTTCGGAATTTATTAACTTTTACTTTATTGCGATGCATTCGGACGAGTCTTTCTTAATTGATGCGGTTCACCTGTGCAACCAAAAATACATTGCAAACATACAGTCAAAGCCTGCCCTCAAGTCAGAGCACCTTCCGTATCTTTACCTCAAGGAAATCGACTATTACACAGCGGTCGATTCATATTCGGAATGTATCCGATACATCGACAAGATTGCCGATCTTGAAAATGTGCCTCCGTTCTGCACGGCCGCGGCTTTTTCCCGTGCCATCGACATCTTTATTTCCTGCGGTCTAAAGGGAAAAGCGGAATATTATGTAGACAGGACCCGTTTTCTTTCTAATTTTTCAGCCGATATTACTGCCAGGCATTTAATGGTTCTTGACTGTAACCTTATGCATGCATATGCATGCATGGGAAAAAGAAAGGAATACGAAGCAGAAAGAAAAAATGTTTCCTCATTTGAATCTTTCGATTTCGATCCGGAATTTAAAAGTCTTTCACGTTTGTACGTGCTTGGCTCGGAAGCAATCATAGATTCCAAATCTCTTCCAAGTCTTGAATACCTAAGGGAATTCTGTGATCTCATGGAAAATGGGTTTTTTTCCTCTTCCCTAACCGCGGCTTATGCGGAAGTCGTCGTACCGATTCTTAAATGGGTTAAAGGTCAGATTCCGATTGAAAAGCTGATACGCTACACCTTGCATATGATAGAGGTTGCGGATACTTTTTCCGATAAAATCGAAATGTACAAGGTACTGATTGATGATTTTAAAGTCGAGAAGCCGAAATACAGCTTTGTCTATGATGAATACCATAAAGTTCTTGAAGCTTATTACAATAAGAGCATCAACATTCACAGGCATGAGGTCATAGACGAGCTCATGAGTATACAAATGGAAAAAGAATACAAAAAGAAAGCCCTCACGGATGAGCTCACGGGGCTCGGAAACCGTGCGGCCTATGAAGCGGAGCTTGAAGACATCGTGACGGAATGCGACAAGGACAAGATTCCGCCTTCAAATCTGACGATTCTTGCAATGGACGTAAACGGTTTGAAATATGTAAACGATACTTTCGGTCACAGTGCCGGAGACGGATATATAATAGGCGCCGCTTCATGCCTTAAGCAAACGGTTGGAAACTACGGTCATATCTACAGAACCGGTGGCGATGAATTCATGGCTATAGTCAGACAGCACATCTTTCCTGCGGATGACGTCATTATGTTCTTAAGGAAAAATCTCTCCGATTGGACGGACAATTTCGGAAATCACCTGTCCATGGCCGTCGGCTTTGCTAAGGCAAACGAGCACCAAACCCTTGCAATCGATGAACTGGTTCATCTTGCGGATACCAATATGTACGCCGATAAGGACCGCTATTATGTTGAATCCGGTCGTGACCGCAGGAAGAGGTAATTCCGGTTGTTGACAAATTCATAATCCTTTGTATAATGTAATTGAAGTTAGTCAAGGCTAACTGTCATAATTACAAAGGAGGGATAAATTATGTCAGATGTTATAATCTCCGTAATTCTTGTTTTGATAATTGCATTGCTTACAAAACTTCTTGGCTCCCTAAAGAAGAAGCTTCGCAGTTACTTAATTCAAAGACTTGCGCACGCATGAATCATCCATATTACATTTAAAAGGACAGGCGAAACGCCTGTCCTTTTTGATACATACGCGATTAAAATGTGCATGGTCGCCATGGCGACCATGAGACCGTAAGCAATCTGTATACGAACCGTTTTTCATACACGCTTTACTACTTTGCAAGTATCATCCTGTCGTTGTCCATTTCCGAACCCGATACGGAAGCAAATCTTTCAAGTAAATCTTCAACAGTGAGGCGTTTCTTTTCCTCTCCGCTTATATCAAGGATAATCTTACCGTTATCCATCATAATCAAACGATTGCCGTGCGCTATTGCATCTTTCATATTATGAGTAATCATAAGAGTCGTAAGATTATGTAACTCTATGATTTCATCGGTCTTGGCGAGAACCTTTGCGGCTGTCTTGGGATCAAGAGCGGCCGTATGTTCATCAAGCAGCAATACCTTCGGTTTTTTAAGCGTAGCCATCAAAAGTGTCAAAGCCTGACGCTGACCTCCGGAAAGAAGTCCTACTTTAGATGTAAGTCTGTTCTCAAGGCCCAGATCAAGGGACATAAGAAGTTCTTTATAGCCTTCGCGCTCAACCGCGGTAATTCCGCTTCCGAGTCCGCGCACCTTCCCCCTTCTGTTTGCCAGAGCAAGATTTTCATCAATTCTCATCGTTGCGGCCGTTCCGAGCATGGGATCCTGGAACACGCGGCCGAGTAACTTTGCTCTCTTGTATTCCGGCATTTTGGTAACATCTACACCGTCAATTGAGATAGAGCCGCTGTCCACAAGCCAGGTGCCGGCTACGGCATTTAAAAGTGTTGACTTTCCTGCGCCGTTTCCGCCGATAACCGTTACAAAATCACCTTCATTTAAAGTAAGGGAAAGATTGTAAAGCGCTGTTTTCTGATTAACCGTACCTACGTTGAAGGTCTTCGAAATGTTCTTTATCTCTAACATTATTGTACCTCCTCAGGCTTAATGACAGGTGCCTTGGTAAAGTATTTCTTTTTGATATAAGGAATTGCAAGGAAGATGGCAACCACAACGGCTGACAAGAGTTTAAGCAAATCCGTATCAAAGCCAAGCCACATAACTATCTGAAGAACTATATAGTAAATAATCGCACCGAGAGCAACGCCTAAGAGCTTAAGTGCGAAGTTCTTAAATATTCTGTCAAAAATTACACCGCCGATGATTACAGCGGCAAGACCGATTACGATTGCGCCACGGCCCATGTTGATATCCGCAAAGCCCTGATACTGTGCCAAAAGAGCGCTTGAAAAAGCGACAAGTCCGTTTGAAATCATGAGTCCCAAGACCTTGTTTACATCGGTATTGATACCCTGAGCGCGGCTCATATTGCCGTTGCAACCCGTAGCTCTTAAGGAGCATCCGAGTTCCGTTCCGAAAAACCAGTAAAGAATCGCAATGACGATTATTACGCAAACAGCCACAATGAAAATAGTATTCTTGTAGAAAGGCACACCCGATACATAAAGAAGTGATACGAAAAGATCGTACTTCTGGTTTGAAATGGGCACGTTTGCCTTACCCATGACCTTTAAGTTGATCGAATAGAGGCCTAACTGTGTAAGAATACCTGCGAGAATTGCCGGTATACCCATTGCGGTATGAAGGATTCCGGTGGCAAAGCCTGCCAGGATTCCGGCTCCGACTGCCGCAAGTAAGGAAAGCCACATGGGCTGACCGTTTGAAAGCATTACTATACAGACCGCTCCGCCGGTACACATGGTTCCGTCGACGGACAAATCCGCAATATCCAAAATTTTGTAGGTGATGTAAACACCGATGGCCATTATGGCCCAGATGAGACCCTGTGCTACCGCACCGGGAAGTGCATTAAACAAATGTGATATTTCCAAGGCTTATACCCCCAAGATATTAAAAAATAAACGGTTATTTCCGTTTAACTCAGAGAAGGCCGGGCATGTCAATACACGCCCGGCACGACTTTTCAATTATAATTTACTTAATCTTCGATTGCAACATAATCCGACGGAACGGTTACTCCGAGAAGTTCGCACATACTAACGTTGTACTCCTTGGTGACATTGGGTGCATACTCGATTTCCATCGTGCTTACATCCTTGCCGTCTCTTAAGATTTCAACTGCCATTTCACCGGTCTTGTATCCGATATCGTAGTAGTTGATTGAAAGTGTTGCGACACCGCAGCCTACACAGATTCCTTCTTCGCCCGCAATTACGGGTGTCTTGGTAGCCGTAACGATATTTCCGATAATACCGGTGTTTGAAGCTGCTGTATTGTCTGTGGGAATGTAGATTACATCAGAGTTGTCCGCAGCAGACTGAGCAACGGTCTGAACATCGTTTGTATCAACAAAGGTAAAGAACGTTACCGTCTTTCCCAAAGCTCCAAGCTCGGTCTTGATAGTGTCTGCCTGATACTGTGAATTTGCTTCGGCCGAACAATAAAGAACACCGACATTCTTTGAATCGGGGAAGAGCTCATTTAACATTGCAGCCTGTTCGGAAAGAGGTGCAAGATCGGAAGTACCCGAAATGTTTCTGCCGGTAAGTCCTGTCCAATCGTCAATATCAAGTGCGGTGGCATAATCCGTAACGCTCGTTCCCAAAATAGGAATCGAAAGTGTTCCGGCTGCAGCTGCCTGAAGGGGAGCCGTAGCATTTGCCAAAATCAAATCAACGTCCGATTGAACAAAGGTGTTAATGATTGTTGAACAGGTTGCCGAATCGCCCTGTGCGTTCTGTTCGTCAAACTTAACATTTTCCTCTCCGAGCGCTTCAACAACCGCATCCTTAAAGCCCTGAGTTGCGGCATCGAGTGCATCATGCTGTACGAGCTGGCAGATGCCGATATTGTATACATTGTTCTTTGTCTCTCCGCATCCGGTAAAGGTAAGCACAAGAGTAAGCGCCAAAAGCAGTGCCGTAATCTTCTTTTTCATAGTAAATAATCCTCCGAATTTCTTTGACGCATTAACGCTTTTATGCGTTAAAGTGTTGTAGATGAACTAAAATATACCCTACATTCTCGCAAAAGTCAACAGCCCAACCAAACTAATTATGGATTTTTTTAACAGTACTGTGGTAGAATATTTTTCTGAGGAGTAAAAAGGAGTCAATATGAAACTTTTATGGTTAGGTATATGTGCGCTGATCAGTTACTTTGTCGGTACGATAAACCCTTCCTACCTTATATCCAAGCGCAGAAATTTTGATATCAGAGAGGCGGGCTCAGGGAATGCGGGCGGTTCAAACGCCCTGATTACCATGGGCAAGAAAGTCGGCACACTCTGCATGTTATTCGATATTGTAAAGGCCTTCGCAGTTGTAAAGGCATCAATGCTTTTGCTTCCGACGGAACCTTTGGCCGGAGCCATTTCATCAACAGCGGTGATTCTCGGTCACATTTTTCCTATATGGCTGAATTTCAGAGGTGGAAAAGGCCTTGCATGTTTAGGCGGTTCCCTGCTTGCTTATTCGCCCCTTGTACTGCTTATTTTCTTGATGATAGAGCTTATTTTAGTATTTATCGTCGACTATATCTGTGTCGTCCCGATTACCGCATCGATTGCTTTTCCGATAGTTTATTATGCTCAGGGCGGTCCCGGATTCGGTGCTCTCATACTTCTTGTTGCCACAATTGCCATGCTGTACAAGCACATGGAAAATATCATCCGTATCAGAGAAGGCAGGGAAGCTCATTTTTCCTTCCTGTGGAAACGTGAAAAAGAAGAAGACCGTATCCGTTCAAACATGAGCGAAGAGGAATACAATCGCATCAAAAAAATCCATTAAGTATTTTCAGAGGGGAATATGAACCTAAAAGAGTTAACGACCGGCACTCCGGTAAAGCTTGAAATCGTTAAGGATTCGCAGGGTTTCGAAGTTGCTACCGTAGTGGTGGGTGTTTCGACCATAGACTTCGGACCGGGCTCGGCTTTATTAAAACCCTTATCGTTAAACGGAGATACCCTTGATTTAGGCTCTTCAAAATACGGAGATGTCAGATATAATCTTTATACTACCAATCCGGACGGCGACCGTATATGTTGGAACGACGTTTCAATCACCAAAAAAGAATTTAAAGGAACGGAATTCTACATTGCAACGGCAAAGGCCCACCTCGCCGCTTCCATCGTAAATGACAGACGTGCAAACAAGCGTGTGGTGCTTCACACCCCCTGTACCGTCCTAAACCGTATAAACGGCAAAGAAAATCCCGCAATCGTATACGATATATCCGATTCCGGGATCGCAGTCTTCTGCGACGATGCATTAAGAGTTGATACTCCCTATCAGATTAAATTCACCGAGCAGGTTAACGGAACCGACTATCGCCTAACAATCGACTGCATCTGTGTGCGCGTCGGCACTGCCGAGGACAAAAAACTTTACGGATGCAGGATGACAAACGCATCCAGAGATGTCGTATCCTATATTTACATTAAAAAGCTTCTTTTGAAAGCTCCCATGTAAAATGTACGTGCAACGATTTGATATATATATCAAATCGTTTTTTCTGCGCCGCCGAATTGCCGCGCACTTCTTGCTTACTCATTTTGGACAAGTGACATGACTATCTCGTGGGTGTCATCGATTTAAGTTCGTTTATAAGCTCTATATCCGACGGCTGAACCCTCATGTTTGCTGTCGTTTTTGTTCCGTCAGGCTTTATGATATTAATTTCAATCACTTCGCCTTCGTTTATTCCCTCACGCATGAGGTTCTTTAGAAAGCTTGCAAATTTGGGATGAGTGCTTTCAAAAGTGTTCTTCATCCCGGCTATTTTCATGATATCCGACATATTCGGCATAATTAATCCTCCTCTATAAAAGCTCTGCGAATAATCGCAGCAACATCTGTCCCAAACGCATAAATCTCGAGCGCCCGGTCAAATATTCCTCGGTTACATCACGACTTTCGGAAAACGTATTTATGAAATCCGCCTTAATTTCCCTTATTACATTGTCAAGATAAATAACACATCCGTTCTCAAAGTGATGGTAAAGGCTTCTGTAATCCAAGTTTATGCTTCCGACCGTTGCTATCCGATCGTCCGATATACACATCTTTGCATGTGCGAATCCCGGAGTCCATTCGTATATCTTAACCCCGTTTCGTACAAGAGCATTGTAAAAAGAACGCGTTACGCTGTACACAATCTTCTTGTCCGGTATTCCGGGAGTAATAATTCGAACATCAACTCCCCTCTTTGCCGCAAGGCTTAGGGCATGGCTCATTTCGTCCGTGATGATGAGATAAGGCGTTATGAAGTAACAATAGTCGGTTGCGGTGTTGATAATATTTATGTAAACCTCTTCTCCGACATGTTCATCGTCCATCGGGCTGTCCGCGTAAGGCTGTACAAATCCGTTGCTTGCGGCAGTGTAGCCGTAATCCACAAGGTACTTTGCCACATTTTCATCGTCTTTGTCTCCGTCTCTTACAGCATTCCACATTTCAAGGAACGATATCGTAAGGCTCTTTACCGCATCACCCTCTATGCGAATACCCGTATCCTTCCAGACTCCGTAAGGATGTGTAACGTTGAAATATTCGTTTGCAAGATTGTACCCACCGACAAAGCCCACCTTGCCGTCCACTACCGTTATTTTTCTGTGATCTCTGTTGTTTAGGAAAAGGTTAAAGAACACGCCTACCGGATTGAATACTCTGACCTTTATGCCTTTGCTTTCAAGACGCTTTGCAAAGTCCCAATTGATAAAGGTGATGCATCCGACATCGTCATAGAAAATCCTGACCTCTACACCCTCACGTGCCTTTCTTTCAAGAACGTTTTCAATACGTGCCCAGGACTCCGCATCCTCTATGGCATGGTATTCCATGAAAATAAAGTTCTTAGCCTTTCCGATATCCTCAAGCTGGGCATCAAGGCCTTTTTCGCCCATATTGTAGAAGGTTATATCGGTATTCTCGTATATGGGATATGAAGCTTTTAAATAAAGATACTTTGAGATGCCCTCCAAGCCTTTATCCCTTATGTGAAGCTTATGAAAAGTCTCCTCATTCTCAGGAAGCATCGGCAAAAGCTTCTCATCAACCTCTTTGTATCGAAGACTCATTTTCTTGGTAGAGCCGGCAAGACCGGTTAACAGATAAAAGGTTATTCCGGCCGCAGGAAAGGCAAGTATGAAAATAATCCACGGCATCTTCATGGAAGAAGTCTTGTGCTGGGCATATATACCCATTACAAGTACTGTCTCCAGAAGCCTGGTTGCGATGCTAATCCACTCGTATTCCTTGTTTAGTTTGGTAAACAGGGCGACCAATAAAACCATTTCAATGATGATTGAAATTCCGACGAAGATTGCTCTCTTCAGTCCGTTTTTGTTCGCTGCCTTTTTTTCATAAGTCCTTTGCTTTTTCATAATGTCAATAATCCTCAAGGAAATTATGCACTGTTCCGTCCTTTTTATATGCCACGACGGTACTTAGATTTACATTTTCGACGCTCTTAAATATGTTGCTTTCGACGTAAGGATTTGTTTCTTTAAGCTTCTTTATGAGGTTCTTTATTTCAAGCCTCTTAGACTCCGCTATATCGTCTTCCGACAGCTTCGCATTAGCTTCCGTGAATCTGCAGGCACATTGCAAAAACTTTAACCCATTGTAGTCACGCCAATGTTTGATATCATCCTCACGTATCAGATACATCGGTCTGATAAGCTCCATGCCTTCAAAGTTCGTGCTGTGAAGCTTTGGCATCATGGTCTGAACCTGTCCGCCGTAAAGCATTCCCATCAAAATCGTTTCAATGACGTCATCATAGTGGTGTCCGAGTGCAATCTTATTGCACCCAAGCTCTTTGGCCTTACTGTACAGATAACCGCGTCTCATGCGTGCGCAGAGGTAACAAGGTGATTTCTCTATATCGTAGACCGCATCAAAAATATCCGACTCGAAAATTTTAATGGGGATTTCAAGAAGCCCTGCGTTTCTTTCTATCTGAAGGCGGTTTTCCCTGTTGTATCCGGGATCCATTACCAAATATTCAAGTTCGAAGGGAAACTTATTGTGCCTCTTTAATTCCTGAAAAAGCTTTGCACAAAGCATTGAATCCTTGCCGCCCGAGATGCATACGCATACCTTGTCTCCCGGCGAAAGCAATTCGTACTTATTAATCGCCTTTGCAAAGGGTGTAAAAAGTGCTTTATGAAATTTCTTACGGATGCTTAACTCGACATCCTTACAATAATTATTTTCGTTCATGGTAATATGTAAAAAAGGATCGGCTAAAGAGCCGACCCCAAATACTCAGATTTCATAATCGAAGCAGTTTCGTAAAGCAGTGAACGGTCTGACCTTTTCATTGGCTACCGCCACATGCATGGGATGTACCGAATATCCCTTTAAGGCTTCTTCATCTTCAAAAACGGAATCAAGCATCAAATCGGCATTCGCACTTTTAAGGCCTTCTGTGTATACATTGATATCCACAAGTCCTGGAATCTTCCCCTTTAAGCCTTCAAGTCCTCTCTTTATGCCATCCTTAATCTCCGCAATCTGGGCTCCGGAATACTCATCCTTTAAAGTCCAAATAATCACATGCTTAACCATTGAAATAACCTCTGTTTCACTTATTACAGACTGCTATTCTACCACTTTTTGAATCTTAATTCCATACTTACATTGAAATAATTCCGAAAGCATTCAGTACGGAACTTATCAATATAACCGCCGCAAACAAGGGACAAAGGAAACGAATCATCAAGATAAATATTTTCTTTCTCTTGAAGGTGCCTCCGTTTAAAAGCATCTCCTCTTCAATCGCATCAATGCCGATTACGTACGAAACAAGAATGCAGGTTGCGAGTGCCGCAATCGGCATCATAACCGAGTTAGTGATGAAATCGAAGAAATCCAAAAACTGCATTCCGAGAATCTTTACGTCTCCGAGCGGACCATATCCAAGTGACGAAAGCGTACCGAGTATGAGCATTACCACACCGACAAGAACCGCAGACTTTCTGCGGCTCATCTTAAACTCGTCCTGGAAGGTGGAAGCCGCGCTCTCAGCAAGTGCTATTGAACTTGTAAGGGCTGCAAAAAGAACAAGCAAAAAGAACAGAATTCCGATCGGAGTTCCGAATCCCATGGAATCAAAGACCTTGGGAATCGTAATAAACATCAGTGAAGGGCCTGCGTTGAGTGCTTCAGGGTCGCCCGATGAAAATGCAAAGACCGCGGGAATTATCATAAGACCTGCCATAAAAGCAATCGCGGTATCAAAGAATTCAACATTTCTGGTGGAACTTTCAATGCAGACGTCCTTTTTCATATAAGAGCCGTAGGTAACAAGAATGCCCATGGCAATTGAAAGTGAATAAAACATCTGACTCATTGCCGAAACAACGGTGATCAGTGAGAAATTCTTAAAGCTCGGAATCAGGAAATATTTAACTCCCTCGAAAGCTCCGGGTCTTGTAACCGAATAAATTGTTACGATAATTGACAGTACCACAAGAATCGGCATCATAATCTTTGAAACTCGTTCAACACCGTTTTCAATTCCCGCAAAAACTATCAAAAGTGTAAGAAGTGCATATATCAGGAAGCAGACCTCAACGGAAAAGCCATCTGAAATAAAGTTTGAAAAATAATTGTCCTCCGCAAGTGCACTGCACTCTCCCGTCAGATATCCCCAAAGGTATCTGATTACCCAGCCGCCGATAACCGAATAGTACGGAACTATCAAGAAAGGCACAATAGCGTTAAACCAACCGCCGACGCGGAGTACTTTTGATTTGGTGAATGTATTGAAAGCACCGACGGGGCTTTTCTTGGACATACGTCCGATGGCAGTTTCGGCAACAATCATGGTGTAACCGAAGGTAAGTGCCAGAATAATATAGACAAGCAAAAAGATTCCCCCACCGTACTTAGCAGCAAGATATGGGAATCTCCAAATATTTCCGAGGCCTACAGACGCACCTGCGGCCGCAAGCACAAACCCTATTTTACCGGAGAATGTGCCTCTTTTATTTTCTTTCATAATCGAACCTCCAATGTATCCCTTCAAATTTACCACACTGACGCAGTAAAAACAAGGCAATCAGACAGCCCGATTCAAAGCATTGTTTCCGATAGGGATATGAACGCGCAGCTGCAAGGTTTGAATATAACCGAAAGGAAAGATTTCATTATAGCATTCCACGGTATAGGAGTTCTCGGTCGGCATGATTATTTCCGGCGTAGTGTGCCAGTGAGGCGGGTAGTCCTCGAAGTCATCGTTCTCATAGAGCTTTATTGATGTGCTCTGCTTGTAGTTTACCGTTTCGTATATGCCGTTTAAACTTTCTATCATGTCGTCACCCTCCGTGTGCACTTGCGTCTCCATCATAAATGAAAAAGAAAAAATCAAATATACGGTTTATAATACCTACCCCCACACATGAGCAAAATCTGTGTGGGGCTTTAATGTTTTTTTTCACGAAAGATGGTAAGATACCTTGTAATGAATTTTCAAGGAGTTTACATCATGAAAAACTTAGCCGGAAAAATTTTCGGAAGATTAAAAATGGGTTGGCCGCAAGTGATTCTTTTTGCTGTAGTTGCCGCGGTCTATACCGGACTTGTCATGCTGGTACCCGCCTTTAAGAATACTTCCGTACAGGATATCGGCACATATTTTGAATGGTGGGTGATTTTTGCAATTATAATCGTTACAAACTGTCATAAGAATTGGGAAGCGATGTTAAAGTGCTTCGTGTTCTTTTTAATAAGCCAGCCACTCATATATGCGGTCGAAATAGTTGGCGGAAACCTTACGATGGACAAGGCGCTTGTCTACTACAAGGCAACCTGGCTTCCTATGACGTTTTTAACACTCCCCGGAGGCTTCATTGCATATTATTGTAAAAAGCAGAATACGCTCGGAGCAATAATACTGGGCATGGGAAATACAATTTTGCTTGCTATGGGGCTCACTTATGCAGTCAAGTGCTACGGTGATTTTCCGCATCACTTGCTTAGCTTCCTTATATGTATACTTGCCGTGTTTGCTATGAGCTTCGGTATACAGAAAAATAAAAATAACCGTACAATAGCTTTGCTTGTTCCGGTTATCTTTCTGATTGCGCTTGTGATAATCGCAGCCCTTACGGGAAGACTTCATTTCACCTGATTATGAGTTGTATGGCACGGAAAGTTTACACGGCCGGCGATTGCAAACCATGCCCCTCTGTGCTATTCTTTCGCCGGTGTTTCTATGTATAAAAAAGCGTTCCGTTTACGGAACGCTCACGCGCCGTCCTCGCCCTCTCCGTCCTCGCTTCGCTCGGCCACCTCTCCCAAAGGGAGAGGCAAGCCCCTTGGCTCTCCCTCTGGGAGAGCTGTCACCGTAGGTGACTGAGAGGGCTAGAGCTGTCACCGAAGGTGACTGAGAGGGACTTGGCTCTCCCCCGCGGAGCAATTTCCTATATAGTAAAAAACCAACGGAGGAAAATATGAAATCAAAAATAACTTCCCTTATATTAACTTTGTCCCTGATTACTGTTTTTCTTTTTACAGGCTGCGGACAGGATGTTTCCGATACGGATATTAATGTAGCCGCGCTCAAAGGCCCCACGGCAATGGGTATGGTAAGGCTTATGGAAGAATCCGATAACGGCGAAACTGACGCGAACCATTATTCCTTTACCGTTGCGGGAAGTGCGGATGAAATTACTCCGTCTTTGGTACAGGGTGAAATTGATATTGCCTGTATCCCTGCAAATCTCGCAGCCGTTCTTTACGGTAAAACGGACGGCGGCATCAAAGTTCTTGCCGTAAATACTCTGGGCGTTCTTTATATCGTTGAAAACGGAACATCAATTGAAAGTGTTTCCGATTTGAAAGGTAAGACTGTCTATGCATCCGGCAAGGGTGCAACCCCCGAATATGCCCTTAACTATTTGCTTACAGCTAACGGAATAGACCCGGAAAAGGATGTAACGATTGAATATAAATCCGAGCACACCGAGTGTGTAAGTGCCTTGGAAAGCGACTCGGACGGCGTTGCAATGCTTCCCGAGCCCTTCGTCACAACAGTAAAGCTTGCAAATGAAAACACACGCGTTGCCATTGATATGACTGAAGAATGGGAGAAATGTGCTAAGTCAGACGGAAGTGACGCAACTCTCATCACAGGCGTAGTCGTTGCAAGAACCGACTTCATAAACGAGCATAAAGATGCCGTTGATTTATTCCTCAAGCAGTATAAAGAATCCGTTGATTTCACAAATGAAAACATCGACGAAGCCGCTAAACTAATTGAAAATTATGGTATCATTAAGGAAGCCGTAGCGAAGATTGCAATACCGAACTGTAACATAACCTTTATTGACGGTAGCGAAATGAAATCAAAGCTTAACGGCTACTTAGAGACACTTTTCAATCAAAATCCCGACTCGGTAGGCGGTGAAATTCCGGATGACGACTTCTACTACACGGAAAAATAAAATACCTCTTTGGTCCGTACTTATCTGGCTTGCCCTATGGCAGATTGTTTCGATGTGTCTTAGATCGGATATTCTCCTTGTTTCGCCCGTCAAAACCGTAATCTGCCTTGCGGGTCTTATTTTTGAAGCAGACTTCTGGCAGGCAATCGGCTTTACTTTTTTAAGAATTTGTCTGGGTTTTTTAAGTGCTGTTATATTTGGCATTTTTCTCGGAGCTCTCTCCTATAAATCGAAGGCTGCACGAGGTTTTCTTTCTCTCCCCGTTGCGGTTATAAAGTCGACCCCGGTTGCATCCTTTATAATTTTGGTGCTTATATGGGTTTCACCTAAGAACCTCTCGATAATTATTTCTTTTCTCATGGCTTTTCCCATCATATATACCAACATTTACGAAGGCTTATCTTCCATGGATGAAAAACTTCTTTCCATGGCAAAAGTCTTCAAAATTCCCTTTAAAGGACGCCTTCGATATATTTACATTTCCGAGGTAATTCCTTTCTTTATTCCCGCCTGCTCTCTGGCTTTGGGGCTTTCCTTTAAATCCGGAATCGCCGCCGAAATCATCGGACTTCCGAGGGGATCAATCGGTGAAAGACTTTACGAAGCCAAGATATATTTAAACACGCCCGAGCTTTTTGCTTGGACGGTCACAATTATCGCAATAAGCATTCTTTTTGAAAAAGCGGTTATGTTCCTGATAAACAGGCTTGTACGTAAGGCAGAGGGGCATTAAATGGATATCGAAGTTAAGAATCTTTGCAAAACTTATGATAAAGAACCTGTCCTGAAGGATTTTTCATATGCCTTCAAAGAAGGAAGTAAGACAGCAATAATCGGAAGCTCGGGAATAGGGAAGACCACCCTTCTTTCGATTTTGTCAGGTGAAGTGACGGCTGATTCAGGTACTGTTTCCGGTTTGAAATCTTCACAAATCAGCATGGTCTTTCAGGAAGACAGGCTATGCGAAAACCTGACGGGACTTTTGAATGTAAAAATGGTTACGGATATTGCCAAAAGATATTCTTACAAGGATATTTCTTTTTACTTTGAAAAAATCGGGCTTGATGCCGCAAGCAAAAAGCCCGTGAGTGAATACAGCGGCGGCATGAAACGACGAATTGCCATCCTGCGCGCACTTCTTGCCGACTTTGACGTGATGATAATGGACGAGCCCCTAAAAGGACTTGATAAAGCAACAAAGGATAAGGTTATTTCCCTTATCCTTGAATTTGCCGATAAAAAAACTCTTATTGTGGCTACACATGATTTAAACGAAGTGAGCGAACTCCAAATTGAAGATGTGATAAATCTGTCTGATGCGCACTGAGTTTACGCATCCTGAAGATTTTGCTCTGCGAAGGCTTCGAATTCTTCTTTTGCCTGTCTGAAGGCCTCCATTATCTTGGGCGAGAACATTCCGCATTCGCCGCGAAGTATCATATAATACGCCTCATTTTTATCATAAGCGTCCTTGTAACAGCGTTCACTTACAAGGGCATCGTAAACATCCGTAAGTGATACAAGCTGCGCCGAGAGCGGTATTTCTTCTTCCCTTAAATGATCCGGATAGCCTTTTCCGTCGTAACGCTCATGATGATGTCGGACGATTTCGTAGATTGTTTTTTTGTGCTTGGGGTTCCAGTCAATGTGAATGGCTTCAAGCAGTTCACAACCGCGAAGTGTATGGGACTTCATATATTCATATTCTTCTTTGGTAAGCTTTCCGGGCTTTGTAAGAATACGATCCGGAATCGAAATCTTACCGAGGTCATGCAGAGCACTTGCAGCGACAATTTCTTCAATCCGCGCATCGTCCAATTGGTACTCCGGATAAAGCTTTGCAAGTTTCTTTGCCAAAATCCTCGTATAACCCTTTACGCGCTGAATATGCTCACCGCTTTCCAAGTTTCTGAACTCAACAATCGTACCGAGCATTTCAATAATGTCATTGTTTCTTTTTTCCAAGTGGTCCGCCTGCGCTTTTACGGTACGAAGTGCTCGGCGTAATGTCTGGGTCTGCTCTGCGACTTTCTCTTCAAGCAAATTTCTGTATGAATAATGGTCTATGATATTGGCAATTCTCTTATGCACCAATACGTTCGAAAACGGTCTGCTGATTACTTCAACCGCCCCTCGATCATAGCTCTTCTCTATACTCTCGACTTCGCTGTCGGCACTTATGACAATAACCGGAATTCTTTTTGATATCCCTTCCAGTTTGCGAAAATTCTCAAGAAATTCGTACCCGTCCATTACGGGCATGACGATGTCAAGCAGCACAGCCTTGATTTCGGCATACTCCCTCTTTAGGATTTCCAAGGCAACCTTTCCGTTTTCTGCCTCAAGCAAATCGTAGTCATCGCCCAAGATTTCATTTAGCATGTAACGATTCATTTCCACATCGTCAACTACCAATAGTTTTTGTTTCACCGAGTTTTGCTCTTCCGCCATATTCCTCTCCTACCTGATCTTTTCCACATAAATTTTCTTCCCGCTCTGTTTGAGGGTTACACATTCCAATTGTTCCGCATGCATTAGCGCATCATTGATGCGAAGCGTCACGCCGGGATACAATATCCCGTTTACGGTTACATGTGCTTTTCTTGATCTTAGCTCTTTCAGTTTAAGCTCTGTCTGCTTTTTCCTAAGTTCTTCCTCCTCAAGCTTTTTTGTATAAATTGCGCTTTCAAGCTTTGAAAAAAGCGGATTTGCATTTCTGACTTCAGGAGGAAATTTTTTCTTAAATTCCTGATAGCTTGCATACAGAAGCTTTTGTTCCTCTTTGAGGGCGTACATCTCGGCTTTAAGCTTTCTGTCTTCGGTAAGGACTTCATTTAGCCTGCCCACCGTGATGCTCGTGATGTTTTCTTTTTCATTTCCTATTTCATAGGCGCTTACATAGTCTCCCGCAGCAGTGCAGCCACCGATAATGCGTCCGACGGTCTCATCCATTTCAACCGCGTAATCTGCGCGAAGACTGCTGTTTAAGCTGTAGCCGGCCTTTATCATGTTTCCGGCATGTACAACGGCACTTTCAAAGAAACATGTAACCACGCTGCCGCCCGCTTTAATCGAACCCTTTGCAAAAGCGCCGGCATTGATTCCTTCTCTTACATAAATATTCCCCTTTGCCTCAATTACGGCATCCTCGACAAAGCCGTCTATCAGGATGTCTCTTTCGGCATACAGGTAAGCCCCGTCTTTTACATCGGCTAAAACATGTATAAATCCATCGATGCGCATATTCTGCTTAAGCGAAGTGACCTCGTCAAGTACCAGAAGATTGCTTATTTCGATACGGTTTTCCGAAAACTCCACGACCCCTGACTTTGAAGCCACATAGGTCTTTCCGTCCTCCAAGAGTGTGAAGCTCGTACCTTCAAGAGGCGGAAGTTCCTTTCCCTTGGTACCGAGTATCGCCGAGCCGTCCTTAGCCACGCCCGCTCTTCCCATTGTTGCTTCGTGGTATACAGCAAGTACGTCGCCCTCTTTTACTGCGGCAAAACCTTCGTGATTTACGGACTTCGCAGCTTCTCCGTCTTTCTTTTTACCTCTTATGCCTCTTTTGTAACGCCTGTTAATCTTTTCCTTGCATTCCGAGGAAATGAGTTTTTCAAGGTCGTCCGTGCCAAAGAAGAATTCGTAATATCCGTCCTTACCGTTTTCGGGTTCCCTCGCCTTAATCTCTTCAATGTCTTCTCCCGTTTGAAGTGAAAGTTCGAGAAGTTCTTCCCTGTGCTTTTTAAAAAGCTCCCTGCGAAGTTTCATCTCACGTGCGGTGTACATAAAGCTTGCGTAGTCGTCGACAGGGATTCCTTCTTCAAGACCTAACCGGATTTCCCTCATTTGTCCGGGAGCGTAAAGTACATTCCTGTATAAAGAAATGTCAACACGATGCTCAAGTCCCAGCCTGATTTCACGCATCTGCTGCCAATTCATTTGTTTGTCAAGGTACAAAGAAAGATTTAAATTTTCCTTCAGTGCAAGCGCGATTTCATGAATAAACGCAGCCCGAAGCGAAGTATCTATCCAGTCCTTTATCGGAAGATTCTGTTTCAGCGCATTACGAATTTCCCGAAGTTGTTCTTTGTCATATCCTTCATACAGATAGGCAGTCAAATCGATTCCGTCGGCATGAGCCATACGGAGCTGGTAAAGGATTCCCGGCGGGTAAGTCTTATATGAAGACAAATCTATGCCTTCCTTCAGTCCTTCCCTGATTTCCTCCATTTGAAACCAATCGCACGCAATTGTTGCATACTTTTCGACCGGCAGCCCCTCTTCAAGCCCCAGTCGAATCTGCATCATCTGTATGGGCAAAAATTCCGGATTCTCATAAATTTCCGTTTGAAGTCCGGCTTCTCTGCCTTTTTTTATTTCCTCTAACTGTTCGTCAGAATACGTTCGTATGTCTTCCTCTTTCACGCCCGTCCCTCATCTTCGCGTAAATTACGTTTGTGAACTTCCCCAAATTATTGTATCAAAGAGAAAGAAACGTTTTGTTACACTGCTTTAAAAAAACATTTTTGTTTTATATAAAGAATAAAAAGAGTTTCGCGCGCCCTCTCCGTCCTCGCTTCACTCGGCCACCTCTCCCAAAGGGAGAGGC
>CAVJJQ010000043.1:0-18235 GCA_963649755.1 bacterium
AGGTGCAGCCTCTTGGCTCTCCCACGCGGAGCAATTTCCTATATAGTAAAAAAACAGAAGCTCCGGGGTTACCGGAGCCTCTGCTACTATGAGGGGGGAGATAGTGAGTTCATCAACTATCTTGATAACAGAATACAGGATGAATGTGTATAAACTGTGAACAAGCTGTTAAAAAATTGAGTCATTTTTAATGTCCTATGGTAGAATTAATTCGGTTGGTTATGTTGCAAATTCTTTTGGAGTCTGAATGGAAAGCTTACTTTATGCTCAGGTAATAATAAATATTTCACATGAAAGTGTCGACAGACCCTTTACCTACATAGTTCCCGAAGTACTTAGGCAAAGTGTAATCGTAGGTACATGCGTTACGGTTCCTTTCGGAAAGGGTAATACCTTAAAAAAAGGTATTGTGATCGGATTAAGTTCAGAATCCGATCTTCCCAAGGACATGCTTAAGGAGATAGCATCGGTTTCCGATAAGGATTTGAGCATTAACGATAAACGTATAGAGCTTGCATATTGGCTCAAGCGTAACTACGGATCCACGATGATTCAGGCTTTAAAGACCGTTCTTCCGGTCAAGGTAAAGGTCAAAGAGAGCACTAAGAAGGTTGTTTGCAGGCTTATTTCGCCTGATGAAATTGATGCTTACATCGAAGAAAGGGTCAAAAAAAATTTCAAGGCCAAGTTAAGGCTTCTTTATGCATTAAAGGATGAAGAACGGATACCAAAAAAAATCCTCGATGAAAAGCTTCACATAAGCCCTTCGGTTTATGATTCACTCGTCAAAGAAAACGTTATTTCAATCGAGGAAACCAGAGTTTACAGAAGCTCCGGAAACCGGTCCTTTGAAAGGGACAGTAAGTTAAATTTAAGTGATGAGCAGATGAAGGTTACGGACACCGTTATAAGGAATTTTGATGCCGGAATCAACAAGACGTATCTGATTCACGGAATAACGGGAAGCGGCAAAACTGAAGTTTACATGCAGATAATAGAGCATGTGGTGGCCTCGGGGCGACAGGTCATAATGCTGATACCCGAGATCTCACTTACCTATCAGACTCTTATACGGTTTTACAAGCGATTCGGAGACAGGGTTTCCGTCATGAACTCTTCTTTATCCCAGGGCGAGAAATACGACATCACCTGCCAGGCGGAAGAGGGGCTTATCGACATCGTAATAGGCCCGAGATCCGCGCTTTTCGTTCCTTTTAAGAAGCTCGGACTTATCGTAATTGACGAAGAACATGAAGGCAGCTACAAGAGCGAGAATATGCCCAAATTCCACGCGCGCGAGGTTGCCATCAAGCTTGCGACTATGAATAATGCTTCGGTAATCTTAGGCTCCGCAACACCTTCAATAGATTCCTATTACAAATGCGAAACCGGGGAATACGAGCTTTTTACACTAACAAAAAGACTTACGGGAAACCAGCTTCCGAAAGTCTTAGTGGCAGATTTGAGGGAAGAATTAAGAGCGGGGAATCGTACGATAATTTCCCGAATTTTGGATGAGCTTATTAAGGATAGACTTAATAAAAATGAGCAGATCATGCTTTTTCTAAACAGGCGCGGGGTCGCGGGTTTCGTAAGTTGCAGAGCCTGTGGGTTTGTAGTAAAATGTCCCCATTGCGATGTTTCTTTATCCCTTCACAGGGATAACAGCATGGTATGCCATTACTGCGGTTACAGGGTGCCTTCGGTGAAGGTTTGTCCGGAGTGCGGCTCCAAGTATATTTCGGGCTTCAGAGCCGGTACGGAACAGGTCGAGGAAACCGTTAAAATGCTTTACCCCGGCGTCAGGACCTTACGAATGGATGCCGATACCACATCGCAAAAAGAAAGTTATGAGAAAATCATTTCTTCCTTTATGGATCATGAGGCGGATATCTTAATCGGCACTCAGATGATAGTAAAGGGACATGATTTTAAGAACGTAACCTTAGTCGGAGTCCTTGCGGCAGATATGTCGCTTTTTCAGGCAGACTTCAGATCGCCGGAGAAAACTTTCCAGCTTCTGACCCAGGCCGCAGGAAGGGCAGGCAGGGGCGAAAAGCCCGGAAGTGTGGTAATTCAGACGTACAAGCCCGAGCATTACGCAATCACGCATGCCGTCAACCAGGATTATGCTGGCTTTTACGAAGAAGAAATCGGCTATAGGGATTTAATGGATTATCCGCCGGTGGCACATATGCTTCATGTGCTCGTCACGGGAGGCAATGAGGAAAGTGCAAATAAGCTGTCCGACAGCTTGGTTAATGCGGTGAGAAGCGAATTCAAGGCATTGGTAATAGGACCTGCACCGGCTTCGATAGCAAAGCTCAAGGATATATACAGATTCGGCTTTTATATAAAGAACAGCGATTATGATAAGCTTGTGGAGATAAAGGATTTTCTTGAAAACATGCTTTCCGAAAGAAAGCAGTTTAAGGAAAGCGTATTCTTTGATTTTGATCCGCAGAATTCATTGTGATAGGGAGGCAAGTATGGCACTTAGAAAAATACGTGAGATGGGAGACCCGTGTCTCACAAAGGTTTGCAAGGAAGTAATAGCAATGACCCCACGTACAAGATTTTTAATCGAGGACATGATTGAAACCATGTATGAGGCAAACGGAGTCGGACTTGCGGCATGTCAGGTAGGGGTTTTAAAAAGAATAGTGGTAATAGATACCACAGGTGAAGATTTGATCGTTTTAATCAATCCCGAAATCATAGAGACAAGCGGAGAGCAGGAAGGCTATGAAGGCTGCCTTTCACTTCCCGGGAAAAGCGGTATTGTAAGAAGGCCCAATCATGTAAAGGTTAAGGCCTTGGATGAAAACATGCAGCCCTTTGTACTTGAAGGCGAAGAACTTTTGGCAAGAGCAATCTGCCATGAGGTAGAGCATCTTGACGGGCATATGTATGTTGAGAAGGTTATAGGTTCTTTAGTCGACAATTCGGAACTAGAAAAAGAAGACTGAGTGTAAGTTCTTTGCTCGGAGGCATTTGATGAAGATAGTTTTTATGGGTACGCCGAAGTTTTCCGCTACGATTTTGCAGGCACTTATCGATGCGGGGCACGAAATAACGGCCGTTATCACACAACCGGACAAGCCAAAAGGCAGAGGAAAAGCCTTAAGCATTTCCGAAGTAAAAGAACTGGCACTTGAAAAAGAACTACCGGTTTATCAGCCGGAGCGCATCAAGAATTCCGACTGGGTCGGGAAGCTTAAAGAACTTCCCTGCGACGTATTTGTCGTTGCGGCTTACGGTCAGATTCTTTCTCAGGAGATACTGGATATTCCCGGGTACGGTTCCATAAACGTTCACGGATCACTTTTACCAAAGTACAGAGGCGCTTCGCCGATTCAGAGAGCCATTGCAAACGGGGATAAGACGACCGGTGTGACTGTCATGCAGATGGATAAGGGCATGGATACCGGAGACATCATTCTTGAAGAAGAGTTTGATATTCTTAATGATGATACTGAGGATTCCGTATATGATAAGATGGCCGAATACGGAAGCAAGGCTCTTTTAAAGGTTTTGACAGGTATTGAAAACGGCACCGTGACAAGAACTCCTCAGGATGAAACTTTGGCAACTTACGCACCTCCTCTTAAAAAGGAAGAGGGTTTTATTGATTTTACTAAATCGGCATTTAACATTGACTGTCTTGTAAGAGGCTTTAAAAACTGGCCCACGGCATATACATATATTGACGGGAAGATTCTTAAGGTATTTGAGACAAAGGTCATTTCCGAGTTACCTTCTAACGTTGAATTTACGAATGTACCGGGCAGTGCGGTTGTTACAAAGAACAATCTCTATGCGGTTACCGGGGAGGGATTTATCGAGCTTACGGAAGTTTGCCCCGAGGGAAAGAAACGTATGAAGGGTGCCGATTTTGCAAGAGGCGCACACCTTTCAACCGGAGATAAGTTTGGCCGTGAATGAAAATATACGTGAAATAACACTTGATACTTTAATTACACTTGACACGGAACACAAAAAAAGCCACCTCTATATACGGGATGTTTTGTTAAATTACGATTATCTTGATTATAGAGACAAGGCTTTTTTTAAGCGCCTTACGGAAGGTACGATTTCTTACAGGCTGACACTTGATTACATCTTAAACAATGTCTCAAGTAAGCCGATGGATAAATGCAAGGTGACTGTCAGAAACTTACTTCGAATGAGTGCATATCAGCTCCTTTATATGGAAAGGGTGCCTGACAACGCCGTAGTCGACGAAGCTTGCAAGCTTTGCAAAAAGAAGCATTACGAGCAGTTTGTTCCTTTTGTAAATGCAATTTTACGGAAGGTGTCAAAGGACAAAGAAAGCCTTCTTAACTTTGATGACATAGCAGATGAAAGCTTACGACTTTCAGTGAAATATTCCTGCCCCGAGTGGATAGTCAAAATGTTTAAAAAGGAGCAGGGTGATGCTGAGGGGATATTACGGGGGTTGTTGAGAGTTCGCCCTACCACGGTAAAGCTTGTTTATCCCGAAAAAAAAGATGAAATTTTAAAAGCGTGGGAAAGGGATAACATTAAGTTTAAACCTGCAAAATACGTAAAGGATGCTTTTTATCTGGAAGACTTTGAAGGAATGGAAAGTGTCTGCGGCTTTAAAGAGGGGTTCTTTTTCGCCCAGGACGAAAGCTCGATGATGGCGGCAATGGCGACGGGAGTTACCGAAAAAGACGAGCTGACAGTTATGGATGTCTGTGCGGCTCCGGGCGGAAAGTCGATGTTTACGGCTTCGCTTATGAATGGCAAGGGTAAGGTCCTAAGCTTTGACGTATCAGAAAGTAAAGTTCAATTGATACGCGAGAATGCTTCAAGATGTAAGCTTACGAACATATTTCCGGCGGTAGCTGATGCATCCGAATATCACGAGGAGTTTAAGGAAAAGGCAGACATTCTGATTTGCGACGTTCCCTGCTCGGGACTTGGCGTAATGGCAAGAAAGAGCGACATTAAGTACAACATCTCAAACGAGGCGATGAAGGATATCTGCGATCTTCAAAAGAAGATTATTTTGAATGTGGCAAACTATTTAAAGCCCGGCGGAGTCCTGATTTACTCCACCTGCACCATTCATAAAGAGCGAAATGAGAAGATGGTTAAATTTATACTTAACAATTTGCCTTTCAAGGGAGATTCGTTAAAACCGTTTCTTCCCACATTATTTGAAAAAGAAAGGGAATCGGATTTTTATTTTCAGTTGCTTCCTACGGAAGAAGGAACCGACGGATTTTTCATCGCAAGGTTTGTAAAGGATTAAATAGGCTTGGCCAATGGAAAAACGCGACATTAAATCATTATATAAAACCGAATTGGAAGAATGGATAGTTGAATCGGGATTTAAGAAATTCAGGGCAGGACAGATTTATGACTGGCTTCACAAAAAGTTTGTCACTGATTTTAAGGAATGTACCAATCTGTCCAAGGATTTGATTGAAAAGTTAAATGAGAACTTCTTTATTTCTTTTTGCACACCCGAGCAAATCCAGACATCCAAAATAGACGGGACGCAGAAATACCTCTTTAAGCTAAAAGACGGTAACTTTGTCGAGAGCGTTCTTATGAAATATCATCACGGAAACTCCGTCTGCATATCCTCACAGGTGGGCTGCAGGATGGGATGTAAATTCTGCGCGTCTACCCTTGACGGACTTACGAGAAACCTTCTTCCTTCGGAGATGCTTGACGAAGTATACAGGATACAGGCTCTGACGGGAGAGAGGGTTTCGAATGTTGTGGTAATGGGAACCGGTGAGCCTATGGACAATTACGACAATATCGTCAGGTTTATAAGGCTTCTTACGGATGAAAACGGTTTAAATATCAGCCAGAGAAATATAACCGTTTCAACCTGCGGAATTGTTGAAAATATGAGACGTCTTGCGGATGAGGGCCTTACGATTACGCTTGCGCTTTCTTTACACAGCGTAACGGATGAAAAAAGACGCACACTTATGCCAATCGCAAATAAGTACTCAATTGCCGAGCTTATGGAAGTATGCAAATATTACTTTGAAAAGACGGGCCGTCGCATTACCTTCGAGTATTCCTTGGTAAGAGGCGTAAATGACAGTCGCGTCGACGCGGAGGGGCTTATCAGGCTTGCCGGCCCGCTTTCGGCCCATGTAAATTTAATCCCGGTTAATCCAATAAAAGAACGTTCTTTTAAGGAAACGGAACACGGAAATGTCCTTGCCTTTAAAAACATTCTTGAAAAAAGCCGAATAAATGTTACTATTAGAAGGGAAATGGGCCGGGATATAGACGGTGCCTGCGGTCAGCTTCGTAAGAAGGTCATGGACGCGCATAAAGGAGATTTAAGTTAGTGATTAAGACGTTTTCCTTAACCGATATCGGAAAAAAGAGAACCATGAATCAGGATTACATCTTTACGAGTGAGAACCCGATCGGAAACCTTCCGAATCTGTTTATTGTGGCAGACGGTATGGGAGGTTACAACGGGGGCGATTATGCGTCAAGCCTTGCCTGCGAGGTCGTAAAGAAGTCGATAGCCGCATCACAGGCCAAGAATCCGAGAGATATATTCTCCGAAGCCATTTCTTTGGCCAACGAGACCGTGTTAAACAAAGCTTCCGAAACGGAAAATTTAAACGGAATGGGCACGACCATCGTGATCGCGACGATAATCGGCGACATACTTCATGTTGCCAATGTCGGTGACTCGAGACTGTACATTGCCGGAGACAGTATCCGGCAGATTACAATAGATCATTCCTATGTGGAGGAAATGATTAAGGTTGGTTCTTTAAGCCGCGATCTTGCAAGAAACCATCCCCAGAAAAATATAATAACGAGGGCAATCGGTGCCGAGAAGAATATTTCACCCGATTTCTTTACGGTAAGGCTAAATCCGGGAGAGTTGATACTTATGTGCTCGGACGGTCTTTCCAATATGATTGAGGACGACGAAATGCTTCTTATTTTAAAGAAGAAGAGGGATTTGGCAGGAAAGGTCGAGGAACTGATTAAGGTAGCCAATGAGAATGGCGGCAAGGATAATGAGGCTGTTATTGTAATTGATCCCTTCGCACAATAAAGATTTTTCAGAGGTAGAAATGGTTAAAATCGGAATGATGATAGGAGACAGATACGAGGTACTTGAGAAAATCGGTACCGGCGGAATGTCTGATGTATATAAAGGTAAAGATCACAAGCTGAACCGTTTGGTTGCGATAAAGGTATTGAAATCCGAATTTTCGGAGAATGCCAATTTCGTTTCCAAATTCAAGGTTGAAGCTCAGGCCGCAGCGGGTCTTATGCATCCCAATATCGTAAATGTTTACGATGTAGGTGAAGAAAACGGCATTAATTATATAGTAATGGAACTTGTAGAGGGCTTTACCCTCAAAAAATATATTGAGAAAAAGGCAAGACTTTCAGTGAGAGAGGCTGTTACCATCGCCATTCAGATCGGAATGGGAATCGAAGCGGCTCACAACAATCATATCATTCACAGAGATATTAAACCTCAGAATGTCATTATTTCAAAAGAAGGCAAGGTAAAGGTAACCGACTTCGGAATAGCAAAGGCGGCGACCAGCAATACCATTACGTCAAACGTGATGGGTTCCGTTCATTATACTTCTCCGGAGCAGGCAAGGGGCGGTTATTCGGATGAGAAGAGTGATATCTATTCTCTCGGAATAACTCTTTTTGAGATGCTTACCGGAAGGGTTCCTTTTAACGGTGATACGACAGTAGCCATTGCCATCAAGCAGATTCAGGAAGAAATGCCTTCGCCGAGAGAATACGTCGACGACATTCCCGTGAGCGTTGAGCAGATAGTGCTTAAGTGTACCCAGAAGAGCCCCGACAGGCGATATCAGACCATGGGAGAGCTGGTTGACGATTTAAGAAAGAGTCTTATCACTCCCGATGAGGATTTTGTCCATATAAACGAGGACGACGAGCTTTCGGAAACACGTACCATCACCGCTTCCGAGATGGAGTCGTTAAAGAAAAACATCAAGGCTTCAAAAGAGTTTACCGGAGACCTTCCGAAGGTTAATCCGAACAGCACCGAAGCCGAAGAAGAATATGACAACAGGATGGAGAAAATTACCACGATACTTGCTATTGTGGTAGGTGTCATCATTTGCATTATCGCTGTTTTGTTAATAGGAAAGACGGTCGGTTTATTTAAAAAGGAAAAGGTCGAAAGTACCGAGAGCGTTTCAATATCGGAATCGGTATCGGAAGAGACTAAGGCCGTGTCCGCACCCAAGGTTGTGGGGAGCACTTATGAGGATGCTGTCAAAAAACTGGAAGCATTGGGACTTAAGGCAAAGCTTGTATATGAGGAAACAGACAAGTACGAAGCCGGAATTGTAATAGAGTCGAGTGTGACGGAAGGCACGGAAATAAAGGTAGGCTCAACGGTAACTCTTACCGTAAGTGCCGGAACCACAACCGTTGATGTACCGAATGTTGTGGGCTATTCGTTAAGCGCCGCAAATAAGGCAATCATGGATGTCGATTTAAAGGTAGATATCAAGCAGGAATATTCGGATACGGTTGAAGAAGGCTATGTAATTTCGCAGTCTCCGGAGGGCAATACCAAGGCTCCGGAAGAATCAACGGTTACAATCGTTGTGAGCCAGGGCGCATCGGTTGATACCGTAACGGTACCTTCGGTACTCGGAAAGCCCGAGGCGGATGCAGTGCTTGAACTTACCGAAGCAGGGCTTACCGTTTCAAACACTACTCAGGTGTACAATAACATTTACACCGAAGGTTATGTATGCTATCAGAATATTTCATCAGGTTCGGAGGTCAGCAAGGGCACCGAAATAGAACTTCAGATCAGTAAAGGAAAAGAGCCGGAAAAACTGGTTCTTTACAGATACAATTCCGTAATCAATGCACCTACTGCGTCGGAGGATCCCGAATACGAGAGCGGTACGAGCGTTAAAATTGTAATTACGGGCATGAACGGTCAGGAACTTTATTCAACTGAGACCACATCCTTCCCCGTAACCGTTAATTTGTGGAATATAAGCGACACCAACTCGGGTGTTGTTACCCTTACCTACAGTGTAACCACGGATCCCGTGACCGAGACAAACGAGAACGGTGAGGAAGTTATTGTAAAGCAGGGCGAAACCGTAGAAAAAACAGTTACCCGTAATGTCAATTTCGAACTGCAGGATTAGGTAAAAAGACGATGACCGGGAAGATAGTTAAGGGCATTGCAGGGTTTTATTACGTAGATACCGTTAAAGGAACCTTTGAGTGTAAAGCCAAGGGTTCTTTTAGAAATTGCAACTTAAAGCCGCTTGTCGGAGACAATGTCGAAATAGATGTTGTGGATGAGGCAGGACTCATAGGCAATGTGTCGAAGATTCAGCAAAGAAAGACAGAAATGATACGCCCTGCATCTGCAAACGTCGATCAGGCACTTGTTATTTTTGCACTTAAGAGCCCCGACCCAAACCTTAATCTTTTAGATCGCTTTCTTATCTACATGGAGAGCATGGATATTCCGTCGATTATTGTGTTCAACAAGGATGATATTTCGGATGACGGATTTAAGGACGAGGTTAGGAATGCATATTTGAATGCCGGCTACCCGGTTTTCTTTATAAGCGCGAGGGAGAATAAGGGAATAGACGAGATAAAGAAACTTTTACACGGAAAGACTTCCGTCGTTGCAGGTCCGAGCGGAGTGGGAAAGTCAACCTTTATAAATCATATTGTCGGATCGCCCATGATGGAGACCGGCGAGATAAGCCGTAAGACCGAAAGAGGTAAGCACACCACCAGGCATGCCGAACTCATGAAGGCAGGTGACGATACCTATATAATGGATACGCCCGGGTTTACTTCGCTTGATATATTCGGCGCGGAAAAAGAAACTCTTAAGTACTTTTACAATGAGTTTAAAGATTACGAAGGCAGGTGCAGGTTCTTAGACTGCAGGCATATAAAGGAACCGGACTGCGCGGTAAAGGACGCGGTTGATAAGGGACTCATTTCGAAAATCAGATACGAAAATTACAGGGGGATTTATGAAAGCATCAGGGATATCAACAGGTAAGAAGATAACATGCGTTATGCTAACGTGCTTCCTTGCCTTCGCAGGTTGCGGGGATACGAAAGAAGCAGATGTTGACACGTCGATTTCGGAAACGAAGAGTTTGGTAAGCGAGGAAGTTAAAGAAAATACAGTTTCTGTATCAGAAGAAATCGTAAGCGTGTCTGAGACGGAAACTTCAGTTGAAACTTCAGATGAGGAGGAAAAGGACGTGAACTTGGTAACCGTTAATTTTGACAAAAAGTCACTTCCCGAATCGGAAGCCTTGGAATTTGTGGAAAGTCTCGGAGCAGGTTGGATTTTGGGTAACACCTTTGATGCAAACGACGCAAAGGGAAATAACACGTCGGATCTTAATTATGAGACCTACTGGCAGAACACAAAGACCGACAAGCAGATGATAACGGACATCAAGGAAGCCGGCTTTAAGACAATCAGAATTCCCGTATCATGGCACAATCACGTCGATTCCGATTTCAATATCAGCACCGATTGGATGAACAGGGTAAAAGAGGTCGTTGATTGGGCTATGGAGGAAGACCTTAAGGTCATCATAAATATTCATCATGACAATGAGACCGAGTATATGTATCCTTCAAGTGCCACACTTGAAAACTCCATAAAGTACGTTGCAAAAATCTGGTCGCAGATTGCAACTGTCTTCGGAGACTATGACGAAGACCTTATTTTCGAAACCTTAAACGAGCCAAGACTTAAGGATACCTCCGAGGAATGGTGGATAAGCGATACCTCGCAGACGGGTCTTGATTCGATTAATTGCATAAATGAGTTAAATCAGGTAATTGTAGATACCATCAGGACTACGGAAGGGAAGTACAACTCCTCAAGATACATCATGTGTCCCGGATACTGTGCTTCTCCCGAGTACGCGCTTAAAGATACATATAAGCTTCCGGATGACACCCATGCCACCAAGGAAAACAGACTCCTTGTTTCGGTTCATTCATATACGCCATACAATTTTGCCTTAAATCAGGATCAGTCTCAGGCTGTTTCTTCTTTCAGCATGTATGATTCCTCTCTTACCGGCGAGGTTACCTCGTTTATGGCAAGGCTTTATTCAAAGTATATTTCAAACGGTATCGGCGTGGTAATCGGAGAGTTCGGTTCGGTCGACAGGGACAATCTTGACGATAGGTGCGTACACGCGGCATATTACGTGGCTTTGGCACGTTCCTACGGCATGAGCTGTCTGTGGTGGGACAATAACAATATGTCCGGTTCCGGTGAAGAGCTTACACTTTATGACAGGACTAATCATGAGTTTCTTTATCCGGAGATAGTCAGTCAGCTTGTTTATTACGGAAATCGATAAAGAAGGCTTTTATGGAATCAACTTTAAAAAGAACCTGGGCGGAGATAAACCTGGATTCGTTAATCAACAATTACAAGACAATCAGGGAATATATAGGCGATAACGTTAAATTTTTGGGAGTTGTAAAGGCGGATTCTTACGGGCACGGTGCCGTGGAGGTATCAAAGGCCTTGGAAGAGGCCGGTGCCGATTATCTTGCGGTCAGCAGTATCGATGAGGCGACGGAACTACGGGAAAACGGCATCAAGATGCCGATTCTTATCCTCGGACACACACCCAGGGAACAGGTAAAGAAGCTAATCGATTACGACATTACCCAGGCAGTGACCTGTAAGGCAAAGGCTTTGGAATATTCCGAGGAAGCCGTTAAGAATAACGGGACCCTGAAGGTTCACATAAAAGTCGATACGGGTATGTCAAGACTTGGTTTCCTCTGTGACGGGGACTTTTTTGATACGGGAGTAGACGGAATCTGCGAGGCGGTTAAGCTTCCGGGATTACTTCCCGAAGGCATATTTACGCATTTTGCCGTTGCAGATGAAGAAGGGGAAAAAGAAGATGCTTATACAAAGCACCAGTTTGAACTCTTTAAAAAGGTCTGTGATGCGGTAGAGGAAAAGGCAGGTATTAAATTTGAAATAAGACACTGCGCAAATACAGGCGCAACGGTCAGATTTAAAGAAACCCATCTTGAAATGGTGCGCCCCGGACTCTTACTTTACGGGTACGGAGAATACGCACACAGGCTTAATCTCAAGCCTGTAATGACACTTAAAACTTGTGTAAGTACGGTTAAGGTTTATCCGAAAGACACATATATCAGCTATGGCGGAATTTTTAAGACGGATAAGAAGACCAGAGTCGGAGTGCTGCCTTACGGTTATGCCGATGGTTTCTTCAGAAGTCTTTCAAACAAGTGCAGTCTTTATACGGATGCAGGTAAGGCCGGGCAACTTGGAAAGATTTGTATGGATATGTGTATGATTGATTTAACCGACAAATTAAATGTCGATGTCGGATCCGAAATAGAGATATTCGGAGAAAACAATCCCATTGAGGAGCTTTCCGAAATTGCCGGGACGATTCCTTATGAGCTTACCTGTGCGGTCAGCAAGAGAGTGCCGAGAGTTTACATAAAGGACGGAAAGGTTCTTAAGAAAGAATTACTGCTCAGGATGTGAAAGATACCATGGTTGAAAGGTTCTAAACTTCGATGCAATCCGGTATCATGTAAATAGCATATATTTGTTTAGAGGAATGTGAGTTTCACATTCCTCTTTCTTTACATTTCTTTTTACGTGTTTGCAAAGGAATTACAAGAATTTTACATACCCGGGAAGATAAACTTTACAAAGCCGGAATATCATCTTACCTGTAAACAAAAGAAAAGAGGTAAAGACAAATGAGAAAAAGATTTTTAAGTGTATGCCTTGCAGGTGTACTCGCATTGGCCATGACGGCATGCGGAGAAACAGAAACATCGGTAAGTGAGAGTGTAAGCAGTAGCGAGAGCGAAACTTCCGTAAGCACTTCAGAGGAAACAAAGGAAGAAGAAACAACAAGCCTTTCCGGAACAATCACCTTAGCAGGCTCAACCTCAATGGAAAAGCTCTGCGAGGCAATGAAGGAAAGCTTTATGGAGACCTATCCCGATATCACGGTAACGGTTGAGTATACGGGCTCGGGTGCAGGCCTTGAGTCACTTGCGGCAGGAAGCGTTGACATAGGTAATGCATCACGTCACCTTAAGGATTCCGAAACAGCAAACGGTGCGGTTGAGAACGTTGTTGCAATCGACGGTATCGCCGTTATCGTAGACAAGGACAATACGGTTACCGATTTAACAAGCGCACAGCTTACGGATATTTACACCGGAGCAATTACAAACTGGTCAGAGCTTGGCGGAACAGATGAGCCCATCGTAGTAATCGGCCGTGAGGCAAGCTCAGGTACAAGATCTGCATTTGAAGAGCTTTTAAAGGTTGAAGATGCATGCAAATATGCTCAGGAACTTGATTCCACAGGCGGTGTTCTTGCAAAGGTAGCTTCTACTCCCGGTGCAATCGGCTATGTATCCCTTGATGTCGTAGATGATACGGTTACTGCAGTTGCTCTTGACGGTGTGACAGCAAACGAAGAGAACATTGTTGCAGGCAACTACCTTCTTTCAAGACCCTTCGTAATGGCAACCATGGGTGAGATTTCAGCACAGAATGACCTTGTAAAGACCTGGTTTGACTACATTGCTTCGGAAGAAGGACAGAGCGTAATCACTGCAATCGGACTTATCCTTCCTAACTGACAGGAGCCTTTATGAAACGTAAAGCATTTATAGAAAAAACGGCAAAAGTAATATTCTTCATATGTGCAGCGATTGCTATACTTGCGGTATGTTCCATCACATTTTTCATGATTATAAAAGGAGCGCCGGCTTTAAAGAAAGTCGGCGTTTTCTCCCTTTTATTCGGAACAAAATGGATGCCTACCGCGGAAACTCCTTCATACGGAATTTTCTATATCATTCTTTCCTCTATAGTGGGAACCTTCATGTCGGTACTGATAGGCGTACCGATTGCGCTTATGACGGCGGTTTTCCTCTCCGAACTCTCAGGAAAAATAACGGGAAAGGCAGTCGGAAGTGCGGTTGAACTCTTGGCGGCAATACCGTCTGTTATTTACGGCCTCATAGGAATGATGATATTAAATCCCTTTATGTACAAGCTTGAAAAAATAATTTTCAGGGGAAGCGAAACACATCAGTATACCGGCGGCGCAAACATGCTCTCGGCAATTTTAGTGCTGGCAATTATGATTCTCCCCACGGTAATAAGCGTAAGCGTAAGCTCGCTCAATGCGGTTTCGGATTCGCTTAGAAGTGCATCACTGGCACTCGGTGCAGATAAGCTTCAGACAATATTTAAGGTTACAATTCCCGCGGCAAGATCAGGTATCCTCACAGGAGTGGTGCTCGGTATCGGAAGAGCCTTAGGTGAAGCAATGGCAATCAACATGGTAGCCGGCGGAGCCGTAAACATCCCGCTTCCTTTCAATTCGGTAAGAACCCTCACGACCCAGATCGTAAGCGAAATGGGTTATGCCGAAGGTCTTCACAGAAAGGTATTGTTCACCGTAGGACTTGTTCTTTATATCTTCATAATGATTATCAATTTCATCCTTTTGAAGGCAAGAAAGAAAGGAGAAGTCAGTGAGTAACAGAAAAATAAAAAATTTCTTTTTATACGGACTCATATATCTGTGCGTTGCCCTTTCAATCATAGTGCTTGTCGGAATAATCGGCTACGTGTTCGTAAAAGGAATCAGCTCTGTAAACTGGGGATTTTTAACCCAGGTAACGTCTGTACTTAAAGGAACTGTCGGTATCGCCGGAAATATCGTAAATACGCTTTTAATTATCGTGATTACGATGCTCATTGCAACTCCCATTGGCGTCGGCTCTGCAATTTATTTAAATGAGTATGCAAAGCCCGGAAAAATAGTAAATACCATTGAGTATGCAACGGAAACCTTGTCAGGCATTCCTTCGATTATATTCGGACTTTTCGGAATGATGTTTTTTGTCGAAACTTTGAACCTCGGCTATTGCATTCTTTCCGGTTCCTTGACACTTATCCTGATGGTGCTTCCGCTTATTACAAGGAACACTCAGGAAGCATTGAAAACCGTACCGGATTCTTACAGAAGCGGAGCAATCGGCCTTGGCGCGGGTAAGTGGCATATGATCAGAACTATTTTGCTTCCCAGCGCCATGCCGGGAATAGTAACAGGCGTTATTCTTGCTATAGGAAGGATAATCGGAGAGTCGGCGGCGCTTTTATTTACAGCAGGCTCTGCAAATATGCTTTGCAAGAGCTTTGCAGGTTTCTTTAAAAAGATTCTTCAATCGGGCGGAAGCCTTACTATTCAGCTTTACTTAAGCGCAACCGCACAGGGTGATTTCGATACAGCTTTCGGAATCGCAACCGTGCTTTTAGTGCTTGTTTTTCTGATAAATCTGTTAACCAAGGGTCTGGCACGTAAGTTAGACGTAAACAAAAAGAAATAGGGGATAAGACATGGATGAAAAAATAAAAATCTCGGTCAAGGATTTAAATCTTTACTACGGAGAAAACCATGCACTTAAAGATGTCAGCATGGATATAAGAGAAAATGCAATCACGGCTTTTATCGGACCTTCCGGTTGCGGTAAGTCTACCTTTTTAAAGACTTTGAACCGTATGAACGACCTCGTTGAAAATGTCACGATAGACGGGCTTGTGGAAATAGACGGACAGAATATTTACGGAAAAGGCATTGACACCACGGAACTTAGGAAAAAAGTCGGAATGGTATTTCAACAGCCGAATCCTTTTCCGATGAGCATATATGACAATATCGCGTACGGACCGAGAGTTCACGGAATCAAGTCAAAGAGCAGACTTGACGAGATAGTCGAAGAAAGCTTAAGGGGAGCCGCTATCTTCGATGAGGTAAAGGACAGACTTAAAAAGTCAGCCCTCGGGCTTTCGGGCGGACAGCAGCAGCGTATCTGCATTGCAAGGGCACTTGCCGTTGAACCCGAAATCTTACTGATGGATGAGCCGACATCTGCGCTTGACCCCATTTCAACCTCCAAGATTGAAGATCTTATGGAAGATTTGAAAAAGAAATATACTGTTGTGGTCGTAACACACAATATGCAGCAGGCCGTGAGAGTATCGGATTATACGGCTTTTTTCCTTGTGGGCGAGGTAATTGAATTCGGAAAAACAAACGATATCTTCAGTTATCCTCAGGATAAGCGTACGGAAGATTATATAACAGGAAGGTTTGGTTGATATGCGCAGCAAATTTGATGAACAGTTAAAACAATTAAACGATGAAATGATTAAGATGGGCGTCATGATAGAGGAGTCCATCGCAAAGGCAATAGAAGCACTTCACAAAAAGGACGAGGAACTTGCAAAGAACATAATGGCCGGAGATGCCGAGGTCGACAGGGCACAGAAGAAAATCGAAAACATCTGCTTTAACCTGCTGATTCAGCAGCAGCCCGTTGCAAGGGATCTTCGAACCATAACCGCAGCTTTAAAGATGGTAACGGATATGGAAAGAATCGGCGACCATGCCGCAGATATATCCGAAATGACGATTTACATGGGACAGAATGAGCATCCGAAGTTTTTTGAACTAATCGACCGGATGGCTTCGGAAACCATGCTCATGCTTAACTGGAGCATAGAAGCATATACCGAGAAGGACAGTGTTAAGGCTGAGAATGTAATCGCTCATGACGATATCGTCGACAATCTCTTCACAGAGGTTAAGAAAGCCATCATTGAGATGATTCTTGAGGACCCCAAGGACGGAGAGGAAGCCGCAGACCTTTTGATGGTTGCCAAATATTTTGAAAGAATCGGCGATCATGCCACGAATATTGCGGAATGGGTTCTTTATTCTTTGAAGACTTCGGAAAATTCTTTTTCGGAAGAGATTAAGTAAACAACGGTTTGACATAAAAGTTTATAAAGATTAAAATCTTTAGATGACTCTGTAAGTAAGCAGAGTCATCTAAAATGCTTTTAACGGAGATATATCAATATGAAACTGGGTATCGTCGGACTTCCGAATGTCGGAAAGTCCACATTGTTTAATTCACTTACAAAGGCAGGAGCGCAGGCCGCTAATTTTCCTTTCTGCACAATTGATCCAAACGTCGGAGTTGTTCCGGTGCCGGATGAAAGAATAAAGCTTTTGGGTGAGCTTTATCATACAAAGAAGGTAACACCTGCGGCAATTGAGTTCGTGGATATTGCGGGACTTGTAAAGGGTGCTTCAAAGGGTGAGGGACTCGGGAATCAGTTCCTTGCAAATATCCGTGATACGGATGCAATCGTGCACGTTGTAAGATGCTTTGAGGATACCAACGTAATTCATGTAGACGGCTCCGTAGATCCGGTCAGGGATATAGAGGTCATCAATCTTGAACTTATCTTTGCAGACCTGGAAGTACTTGAGAGGAGATACTCGAAGGTAAATAAGGCCGCAAGAATGGACAAGACCCTTCAGAAAGAGGAAGCACTTCTTGAAAGACTGAAGGCGCATCTTGAAAGCGGACTTTCGGCAAGAAGCCTTGAAATTACCGATGAAGATGAACTCCTTTGCATGAAGGAATATAATCTCCTCACCTACAAACCCGTTATTTATGCGGCAAACGTTGCGGAAGACGACCTTGCCGATGACGGCGCTTCAAACGACATGGTAAAAGCGGTAAGAGAGTTTGCAAAGCAGGAAGGAAGTGCGGTCTTCGTAGTATCCGCAAAGATTGAAGAAGAAATCTCCGAGCTTGACGATTCAGAAAAGGCTGAATATCTCGATGCTTTGGGACTCAAGGAATCCGGACTTGATAAGCTTGTAAAGGCAAGCTACGATTTGCTCGGCCTTATGAGCTTCTTGACAGCAGGAGAGGATGAGTGTCGTGCCTGGACCATCAAGAAGGGCACCAAGGCGCCTCAGGCTGCGGGAAAGATTCATACCGATTTTGAAAGAGGATTTATTAAGGCTGAGGTCATTAATTACAAGGATTTACTGGAGCAGGGTTCAATTGCAAAGGCAAAGGAACTCGGTCTTGTGGGCATCGAAGGTAAGGATTACGTCGTAAAGGACGGAGATGTAATTTTATTCAGATTTAATGTATAAAGAACAGATATTGTAGTAGGAAAAATTCAAATCACAATATAAAGTAAAAAGGGCGTTCCGCAAATGGGATGCCTTTTTTTGCTATATAGGAAATTGCTCCGCGTGGGAGAGCCAAGGCCCTCTCAGTC
>CAVJJQ010000044.1:0-17912 GCA_963649755.1 bacterium
CTTCGCTCGGCCACCTCTCCCAAAGGGAGAGGCAAGCCCTGCCCTTGGCTCTCCCACGCGGAGCAATTTCCTATATAGTGAAAAAAGAGGCATATGACTTTCGTCATGTGCCTCTTCGTTATCTTTGAAATTATTGAATATTCTTTTTACTGAAGAATTTCTTTGTCTCCGCTGCAACCACACCGCTTAATACAAACAGTGCAATCATATTCGGGATGGCCATGAGACCGTTGAAGATATCGGCGATGGTCCATACTTCGGAAACCGTCATGTAAGGTCCGATAAATACGGCGAGGATGTAAAGCCAACGGAATACCTTGACGAGCTTCATGTTGCCGTGACTTAAGTACTCAAGACAGCGTTCGCTGTAGTAGTCCCAGCCGAGGATGGTTGTGAAAGCAAAGAACACAAGGCAAAGCATGAGTACGAAAGCGGAAACTTCCTTCGGGAAAGGAAGACCATTCTGGAAAGCATAGGACGTTACGTTAACGCCTTCCAAACCGTCCACCTCCCAGGCACCGGTCACAACGATTGAAATACCGGTCAGGGCGCAGATAATGATGGTATCGATGAAGGTACCTGTCATGCTGACAAGACCCTGACGAACGGGTTCTTTTGTCTGTGCTGCGGCAGCGGCGATAGGTGCACTTCCGAGACCTGCCTCATTTGAGAAGATACCTCTTGCAACACCCTTTTGCATGGCAACAAGCATGCTGCCGACAACACCGCCGGTAACGGCCTGAGGATTGAAGGCGCCTTTGACGATGGTAACGATGGCTGCGGGAACCTCTGTAATGTTACAAATAACAAGTACAATCGCAAACACGAAATACAAAACTGCCATGAAAGGAACTACAATCTGGCTGACGTTTGCAATACGCTTTAATCCGCCGATTACAATCAGGGCAACAAGTACAGCAAGTACCAAGGATGAAATTACAACCGACCATGAGTATTCTCCGAGGAAAGGTAATACCTTCACGCAATGCTCGTTATTGGGATCGAAGAATCCATTTACTGCGGAAGCAATACCGTTTACCTGGCTGAAGGTTCCGATACCGAAAAGTCCTACGCAGACTCCGAAGAAAGCAAAGAGCTTTGCAAGCCAGGTCCATTTCTTTCCCATGCCCTGCTCAATGTAATAGAAGGGACCGCCGAGGCTGTGCCCATCTTCGCATACGACACGGTACTTTACGGCAAGAAGTCCTTCGGAATACTTGGTAGCCATTCCGAGGAAGGCCGCAACAATCATCCAGAAGAGAGCACCGGGACCGCCCGCACAAACTGCGGTTGCGACACCGACGATGTTTCCGGTTCCGATTGTAGCGCTTAAGGCGGTACAGAGTGCGGAAAAGCTTGAAATTTCACCTTCTCCGTCTTCCTCGTTCTTTATCATCCATTTTAAAGCGAGCGGAAGCTTGCGGACCTGCAAAAGACCGAGACGAACGGTAAGCAGCAAACCACCTGCCATGATAAGCACCATAAGCGGAACGCCCCAGACTATGTCGTCCACCTTTGTCAGAAAATCACTGAACGTCAACATAATTTAATTACCTTTCTTTTTACTGAAAATTTTTCAGAGCGTATTTCACGATTCGGTGAAAAAGAAAAACTAAGTACATCAAAGAGAAATCTTTGACGTAAAAAATCCCATATCGCGCCAAAAGGCAGATATGGGATGGAAGATACGCAGAATATTACGACATGTAAAAAGAAACCTTTACATCTCGATTTAAAACAGGTATCTTCTCTGTCCCTTTGCCTGAGAGATTCGTACTTTAAGTACGTTGCCCCTTCGGCCCCTGCGTAAGCAGGCGTCTCCAGAGAGTCGATCCATTTACAGTTGCACCGATTCAATCGGCACCTGAGAGTTTTACTCCTTCGGTAGACATAAAGTCATTTTCCTGTAAACTTCATTTCGAAATTAGCCCTGCACAATACTATAAACGATGAGTTTATATATTTCAAGTAGTCTTTACGAATACATTAACCACAAATAGATATATGCCGGAATGATAGCCGCAAGTGTAAAAGGAACACCGATGCGCATGAAATCGGATGTCTTGACCTCGTGACCTGCCTTACGCAGTATACCGATACCTGCGATATTTGCCGAAGCACCAACGGGTGTTAGGTTTCCACCGAGGGTGGCACCCGAGAGAAGTCCGAAGTAAAGAAGCGTCGGATTGATTCCAAGCGTAGCCGCAAGTCCGGTTACAACCGGAAGCATGGTTGCCACATAAGGGATATTGTCGATAAAAGCAGAGATGAGAACCGATGCCCAGACGATGACGGTATAAAGAACAAATACATTTCCGCCTCCGAGATGTGCCAAAAGCTCTGCAGCCGCATCGATTACTCCCATATTGGTAATACCGCCGATCATCAAGAACAGTCCGAACAATAAACCGATGGTCTGAAAGTCAATTGCTTTTATGGTTTCTATCACCACAGCCTTGCTGTGGTCTTTTATTGCTCTGTAGATAAGTCCGATTACGAGAAGAGTTATGCAAATCAGACCGTTTGTAATGTCAGGCTTATTGGGAATAAAGGAAGCCCCGATTAACAGTACGATGACTCCGCAAAGAAGTACCGTCGGTACATAATCGTTAACAACCGTTCTTGCACCGGCCTTGGGGATAGGCTTTTTTTCTTTTCTGAATATCCACGCAAGTATAAAGGCCGAGAGAATTGCGCCAAGCTCAACTGCAAAGAAGATGCTTAGTCTGCCTTCGTAGAAAAAGAAATCAAGGAAGCTCATGTCGGCATAAGAACCGAGCATAATGGCCGTTGTGTCGCCGACCAGGGTAGCCGCACCCTGAAGGTTTGAGGAAACGGCAATTGAGATAATGAACGGAACCGGGTTTGTTTTTAACTTTTTGCAGATTTCCATTGCAACGGGTGCAATCATCAAAACGGTTGCAACGTTGTCTATGAATGCTGAAATAATACCGGCAAAGAGTGCAAGCGCAACAACGGCAATCTGCACGGTCTTTGTACGCTCCATGATAAGGTCCGCAAGAAGGGCAGGCATCTTGCTGTCAATGAACAGCTGAACCAGTCCCATTGTTCCCGCAATCATGAGCAGGACGTTAAAATCAATCGATCCGATGATTTCCGAAACCGGGAGCATGCCGCTAATGATGAATATCAGCGCGGAGCCTAAAGCAATGTAAGGCCTGTACTTGCTGAATGTGAGCATCAATACGTAGGTAATGGCAAACAGAACAATTGCAAAAATCATAAAATAAAAATCTCCTTATATTATATAAAAAGAGTTTCGCTTGCGAAACTCTTACGCGCCGAGCGCAGTCGCGTTAGCGACATTTACCCTATGCGCGAGTGCGCATCATTGCTAAATACAGTTATCTCATATCCGGCACGAAAATGCAAAATATATATCAATTTTTCCGAATTTTGCAATTTTAAATGCCGTATTTTCACGAAATTTGCATTTTTTGAGTGATAGGTTTTAAGGCGGGGAGTTTAATAATTTATTACCGGTATGTTGATACCATAAGCATAAGATTTTTAGTTTATGAATTTATATGGACTTACATATGAAAGCGGGTAAGAAGGTTATGAAAAAAGAAAAGAAGAGCTTAAAAACCAGGATATTCAGTATTTTGCTTGCAATAGTTTTAATAATTAGCGGAATATCGGTGCCGAAGACTGAGGCAGAGGCAGCCGGGTTGGTTTCCGGAGGCGGATGGATACATGTTGGAACTACGGGAAAAGCTGTATTTGAATTAGGCAGCAGAGACAGATTCGGTTTAGTAGGCGCTGATACCTACATCTTAAGGAATAATGGGAGAACATTAGAGACATATGTTTGCAGAACTACACCTCAGATGGTTACAGTACAATGCATTGATCACTACCTTGAACGTGCTTATTACGCTTACTGGTATTACTATGCTACAGTAAAATTTTATGATGGCAGCAGTTATGTGGGTGCTCTTAACACAAGTTATAACGGGTATGTTACAAGTGCTTTCCCTGTACGATACAAAACAGGGTATACATTTTTAGGTTGGTATACGGCTGGGGTTGGCGGTACTTATATGACTCAGGGCAATTATTACGGAAGCGATACTACTCTTTATGCTCATTGGAAACAAAACCATACCCATTCATGGTCCTATGCAGCATCCGGAGATACCATAACGGCTACCTGTGTGGGTTCGGGAGACTGCAGTAACGGTTACAAGACAAGTCCGCTTAAATATACTGTAAATGAAGTTAAGAATCATACATACGACGGTAACGCTTATAACACTTCGGAGAATATTTCCGTTACAAACGGGATAACGCCGGTTACCAAAGCCACGGCATCATACGTATTCTACAAAGATGCAGAAAAAACTCAAAAGACACAGCCGTACACAAAGGACGCAGATGGGAATGTGTTAAGCGGTGAAGGTGCAGACCATGAAGGTGGGGCGCCGATAAAAGCCGGAACTTATTATGTAACAATTACTCTCGGCGGAGCTACCATTACCAAGAGCTTTACGATTAATAAAGCCGACAGAAATTGTCATGTGGATATGGGCGCCTATACCTATGGGCAGGATACTCTTCCTACGCCGAGCATTTCTCATGATGAGGAAAATCCTACGGTTGTTCACTATTATTATAGCGAGAACGAAGATGGCACAAATGCCGTTGCTTGGGACAGCTCTAATCTTACCACCAGTTCACTTCCGGTCGGCACTTACTATATGTACGCAACCGTAGGTGAAACGGATGACTATAATCCTGTGAATAAAACTGCACTTCAGAGATTTACGGTAGAACCTGCAGACGGAGATGAACACGTGTCTTCAGAGGATTACGAGGGAGTTTACGACGGTGAGGCTCACGGGATTACGCTTAATGTGACTGTGGACGATGAGGATCTCACACCTACAATTTATTACTATTATTATAAAGAAGACGGAACAATGTCGGAGAAACTTACCACGGCTCCGACATTTACCGATGCCGGCGACTATACCGTCTATTATGAGGTTGAACTTGCCAATCATAAGACCGTAGAAGGATCTTCGGATGTCAGAATAGAAAAAGCGGATGCCGAGGTTGTTCTTTCCGTAGAGGAGAGCAAGGTATACGATGGCACGACTCAGGCTTCGATTAAGGACTATACTGTTACAGGGCTTAAAAAAGAAAGTGAAACGGTTTCAATAAGAGGCTTAAACGCGTATTACACAGATTCGAAAAATGTAGGCGAAAATAAGCCCGTATTGGTGGAAACATCGGGCGCCGAGTATTCGATGGACGGAGTAAACTTCTCGGACGGACTTAAGAATTACAATATCACATATAATGTGACCGAATTTACGGCAGCAGTTACGCCAAAGACAGCGGAAGTCAGCTGGGGTGGAGAAGAACTTACATATAATGCCAAGTCTCAGAGCATTGAAGCATCCGTTACCAATCCTTCGGAGGGCGATGCATTTAACATTACCTATAAGACTGACACGGCAAACAATATCTGCAATACCGCAACCGCGGTCGGTGAATACAAGGCTGAAATCGCAGACCTCGGAAATACAAACTATGTGCTTCCGAGTGACGGAAGTGACAGTAAACTATGGAAAATCGAGTATCTGGAGATTGGTGCAGATCTGATAAAAGGGTCCGTCGGATACAACGATTACTATGTTTCGAATGTTACGCTCGGCGGATATGAAGCAGAAGGTTATAAAGTTTCCGTTGATAATGTTAACTGGAATAGCTCAATTGAATATGAAACTCAGGGTAGTCAGACGGTCACATATAGGGTGATGGATCCAAACGGTTTTATCACCGATTGGCGTACGCTTAAATTTAAGATTGATACCGAAGTTCCGACCGGAACGATTACCGTAGCCAAAGGTGAATTAAATTTCACTGAAAGCAAAAGTATTTTTTCGTATTTCTTTAAGCAAAAAGCAGAGGTAACAATTACCGCTACTGATACAACAAGCGGTGTCGATACGATTGAGTATCAGAAGGTTGGAAAGGATGAAACTTACAATACAGACGGAACTTGGACTGAATACACAGCTCCCTTTACGATATCCGCCAACGATAAATCCGTGATTTATGCCCGTATTACGGATAAAGCCGGCAATTCGACGATTATAAATTCGGCAGGAGTCGTTGTTTATACCGATTCGCTTGCAAGTGCCACGGCAACCTTCACGAAGAAGTCCGGAAAAGATCTTATGACCGACATTGACGTAAATGATAATACAATTGCTTCGGTCAGCATAAAGTCAGCAAACGGTGAAGATCAGGAAGCAACCGCTCTTGCGGATGGCTATACTCTTTCAAAGGATGAAGACGGAAACACAAAGCTTGTTTTAAAGTATGATTATTTGCAGACGCTTGCTGTCGGAGATTACACACTTACGGTAAATTACAATCCTTACGGGGAAACCTATACATCCGGAGAGAGTAAAGGCGAGGCACCGGATTCTTCCGTAATTAATCTTAATGTTGTAAGGGGACAGGGAAGCATCACAAATATTTCGAATATTTCAAAGACTTATAAGTACGGTGAAGCGGTTTCTGCGCCTACATTCGAAACGACCAATACAAGGGGCGACAGTGATACCAATGTTACTGTTAAGTACAGAAAAGTCGGAGAATCCGATGATACTTATACTGAAACTGCTCCGAGCGAGAGCGGCGATTATGTAGTAAGAATTGCCGTTGCAGCAGATGAAAATTATGAAGCGGCAAGTGCCCTTCAGACCTTTACCATAGGCGAAAACATGATTGAAGTAAACGTTACAAACTGTGACGTTATCTATGATGGAGAGGAGCATACCATCTCGGTAGAGGCAACAAATCTTGAAGGCGATGATGCTACAAGCAAAAAAATTTACTACGGCACCTTGGACAGTGACGGAAGAATTTTATATTCAGATAATAATCCGTCGTACAAAAATGCCGGGGAGTATACCGTCTTTTATAAGATAACGGCCGGTAACCATGCAGATGCTTTGGGAAGCGCAACGGTAAAGATAAGCCCAAAGACCGTCAACCTTAACTGGAGCAATACTTCCTTTGACTATGACGGTGAGCAACACGTGCCAAGCGTGAAGATTGGCAGCGAAAGCATCATTTCAGGTGATGAGGTAAATGCTACCGTAGCGGGTGTTGAGACTGAAGCAGGCAATTATACGGCAACGGTAACATCACTTGACAATGACAATTACGCTCTTCCCAAAGAGTCTACGACCGGGTTTACAATAGCAAAGAAAAAGATTACCGCAACGGTTACCGCGTCTGACAAGGAATATGACGGAAGCAAGGCAGCTTACGTAACAGCGACAGTTGATACCAAAGACATTGTAGACGGCGACAGCCTTACGATTTCAAATCTTTCCTGTACCTTTGAAGATAAAAATGTCGGTACTGATAAAAAGATAACCATTGACAGTGATAACATGCAGGTAACGGGACACTGCTCGGAAAATTATGAAATAAACGTTCCTTCGGAAGCTAAGGCAGATATTATGCCCAGGGAAGCTGTCATCGGATGGTCTCAGAGTGACATTACTTACACGGGTGAGAAACAGAGTGTAACTGCATACGTTTCAAATGCCGCTCCGGGCGAGAGAGACGGAAACGGAAATTACATCGCAGATGAGTTCACGATTACATACGATACGAATTCAGACAAAAATATTTCAAACACTGAAACAAACGTGGGCTCATATACTGCCGTAGTAACCGATCTTGGTAATGCTAATTACATACTTCCGACAGCAGAAGAGTGTAAGTGCGAATGGAGCATTTCATATCTTAAAAGCGGATCAATAACCGTTTCAGGCACAGAGGGAGACAATGACTGGTATGTTTCGCCTGTTTCACTGATTCCGGAAAAGGGATACGAAATATCTGTCGATAAAACAACCTGGTCGTCTTCCCTTGATTTCAGCGAATCCAAGAAAACATTGCAGACAGCAACCTACTATTTGAAACAGACGGCTACCGGTTACATCAGTGATGTTAAGACGGAGAGCTTTAAGATTGATACGGTCAATCCGACCGGTACCATTACGGTAAAGGACAACAGCTTTAAAGAACTGCTGCATTCTATTTCTTTCGGACATTTCTTTAAAGATACGGTTGATGTGCGTATCAACGCCGAAGATGATATAAGCGGAGTTGCAAAGATTGAATACAAGAAGCTCTCGGCGAACGAGAGCTATCTGACGGACGGAGAATGGACGGAGTATCGTTCTTTTTCCATGAATGCAAACGATAAGAGCATCATCTATGCACGCATCACGGACAATGCGGGAAATTCGGTCATCATTAATTCCGAAGGACTTGTTGTTTATACGGATGCTACAGCTTCGACGGACGCAAGGTTTGTAAAGATGTCGGATAAAGACCTCACGACAGGCATCACCGTACACGGAAATACAGTTGATTCAATCACATTAAAGACCGCAAGCAAAGACTCGGAGACGGTTAATGATGCAAACTATGAAATCGGTACGGCCGGAGACAGCGCCGACAAGCTTGTACTGAAGAAAGACTTTTTACAGAGCCTTGAGGCGGGTAGCTACACACTTACGGTAAATTACAATCCTTATGGGGAGGTTTACAATTCGGAGAGCACGGGCGATGTGCCCGGAAACTCGGTTATCAATCTTACGGTCGTAAAGGCTGCGGGAAGCATTACGGATATTTCCGATGTTTCAAAGACTTACGACGGCAGTGCGGTGACCGCCCCGACATTTACAACGACCAACACAAGGGGTCTGGCGGATGCAAATGTTACTGTCATGTATAAAGAAAAATTTGCCGATGACAGTACGTATTCATATAGCCTTCCGGAGGCCTGCGGTTCATACCTGGCAAAGATCACCGTAAAGACGGATGAGAACTACAACGAGGCTACCAAAGAAAGTGAAATCACGATTGCACATAAATGGTCGGAATGGGAAATCCTTTATGAGGCTACAGAGCAAAAGACCGGAAGTAAAGTAAGAAGCTGCGAAGGCTGCGACAGAAAGCAATACGAAATTATACCGAAGCTTAACGGTTCAAGCGGCTCCGGAGAGTCAGGCGAAAGCGGTGAATCCGGAGGGTCATCGGCAGGAACTGTTGTGGCTGCAATTGAAATTATAGGCAATCCTGTTTGCACCGAAGCTTTCTTTAACAATAAAGTCAACGAACTGATGTCGGCGGCAGGCATCTTTACAAATGATGAAAAAGCAGCAATAGAAAGCGGAGCAAATTCAAAGGTTTGGGTTGAAATTTCGGAAATAGACAGTCTAGACGAAGACGTTAAAAAGAGCATGGAATCAAAGGCACGTGCTACGCTCGGAAGCGGCGTGTCCAAGCTTTATTACTTTGATGCAAGCCTTTATCAGTCTGTCACCGAAAACGGAACGACGATTACGAAGAGTATTACTAAACCAGGAGTTTCCATCGGCGTTTCTTTGAAGGTGCCTGACACCTTTGCACTTACGAATGCAAGTCTTATCAGAAATTATAGGGTATTCAGACTCCATGACGGAGTGATAGATGCCGTAAACGCAAGCTATGACAAGGCAAACGGAATGTTGAGCTTTGCAACGGACCGTTTTTCGACCTATGCAATTGCGTATGCCGATTCGCAGATTCCCACGGATGATGACGATGACGATACGACAGAGGTCCCCGTTACGAAAGAGCCGACGACAGAATCGGTTGTACCTACCTTTGATGTAAAGACGGGATCGACCGGTAAAAAGAAAGACACCGTCAAGAATGTACCTGACTCCGAAATTGACCTTGATATAGATGAGGTTGCAGGCGGGGAAGGTAAAGAAGACAATACTTCGACGAATTCAAGTAATGTTTCCGATATCGGTAAAGACAGTGAAAATACCGAGACTGTAAAGGACACCGTTAAAACCGTTACAAAGGACAAGAGTGAAGTTCCCGAAACTGTTGAAAAGCAACTTGAAAAAGCTTTGGAAGAAATTAAGAAGATGGATTCGCACATTCAGGAAGGCCCTGTTGTGATTCCGAGTATTAAATCTGACGGCAATGAGACATCAGACTCTTCCAACGCAAATGAGGTAACTTTGGTAGTTGAGGTTCCCGAAGAATTACAAAAAGAAGGAAGAGTATTCTACCTGATGACGGTGGATTCAGAGGGTGATGTAATCATTCTTCCCGGAGAAAGCAACGGGGACGGAACCTTCAGCGTTAAGGGAAGTGCCGATTCGAATGCAACGTATGAAATCATTTATGAAGATATCGCAGACGGCGAGATTCCGTTGACGGGTCATATTTCCGAAGAAGGGAAGCTCGTAGACACAGACGGAAATGCAGTCCTTATAGATACCGAAGCAGAAAGCGAAGAATCATGCATTTGGCATTGGCTGATTCTTACGATTGCCTTGGTTGGAATAGCTCTTTCCATAGTTCTTGAAAGGAAAGATAAGAGATATTTCTTTATAGCCGCAGTTGCAACACTTCTGTTATCCCTCGCACTTGCATTCTTGGGAACATGCGCAGTCGATTGGATCGTGATGGCTGCGGAAGCCGTGGCAATGACGGGACTTACGGTATTTATGGGACGAAAGAAAGCATGATTTAACTCGTCAGGAGTTTAATCTCCGGCCGAATTAATTGCTTACGTGTCTTGACAATAAATATGTAAAAATCGGGAATGGCGTCTTGCCATTCCTGTTTTTTATGCTATTATATTAGAAAAGGAGGCGAACATATGTCCGATAATCGCATCTACATAGCTATCGATCTTAAATCGTTTTTTGCCTCCGTTGAGTGCGTGGAGCGGGGGCGCGATCCGCTTACCACAAACCTTGTGGTGGCGGACAAGAGCCGTACGGAGAAGACTATCTGTCTTGCCGTTTCACCGTCATTAAAGAGCTACGGGATACCGGGACGCCCGAGATTATTCGAGGTAGTGCAGAAGGTTAAAGAGGCAAATGCATTCAGACGAGCCAAGGCTTCAAAGCACACCTTTACCGGAGCTTCCGATGACAGCACAAAGCTTGATGCAGATTCTTCACTGGAAATTGATTATATCGTTGCGCCGCCCAGAATGTCATACTATATGAATTACAGCACCAGAGTTTACGGTATTTACCTTAAATATATTGCTCCGGAGGATATCTTCCCGTATTCAATCGATGAAGTATTCATGGATGTGACGGATTATTTAAAGACCTATTGTATGACGGCAAGAGAGCTTGCCATGACGATGATTCGTGATGTCTTAAAGACTACCGGAATCACGGCAACGGCAGGCGTCGGGACCAATATGTATCTTTGCAAGATTGCAATGGATATCGTCGCAAAGCATATACCGGCGGACCGGGACGGAGTGCGCATTGCGGAACTTGACGAGATGAGTTACCGTAGAAAGCTTTGGAACCATAGACCCCTTACGGATTTTTGGAGAGTAGGCAGAGGCTATGCAAAGAAGCTTGAGGAACATGGGCTTTTCACGATGGGCGATGTGGCAAGGTGCTCTGTAGGAAAGCCGACCGATTTTTACAACGAGGAGCTCCTTTATAAATTGTTCGGAGTAAATGCAGAGCTCTTAATTGACCATGCCTGGGGATATGAACCGTGCACCATGGACCTTGTCAAGGCATATAAGCCTGAGACGAACAGCATCAGTACAGGTCAGGTGCTGCATTGTCCCTACGATTTCGACAAGACAAGGCTTATTGTAAAGGAAATGGCCGACCAGACGGCCCTTGATCTGGTGGATAAGGGCCTTGTGACAGACCAGATTGTTTTGGATATAGGCTATGACGTTGAGAATCTTACAAATCCATACAGAAGCGGCAATTACAGTGGAGAGGTGACAATAGACCGGTATGGAAGAAAAGTTCCGAAGCATGCCCACGGCACGGCAAATCTTAAGAGACAGACGTCGTCTGCAAATCTTATCATAGAGGCAACACTTGAACTTTTCGACAGAATCGTTGACAGAGACTTGCTTACCCGCAGGATCAATATCTGCGCCAACAGACTTACGGACGAGACTTTGGCAAACAAGCCTTCAGAATATGAACAGCTCAGTTTCTTAGTGGATTACGAGGAAAAGACCAGGAAGGAAGCTGAGGAAGAGGCCTCATTGGAACGAGAAAAACGCATGCAGAAAGCAATGCTCAGCATAAAGAAGCGATACGGAAAGAACGCTATTTTAAAGGGAATGAACCTTGAAGAGGGAGCAACCGCCAAAGACCGAAATGAGCAGATAGGCGGACACAAGGCATAAAAATGAGCTATTCAGATGAACACAAATACGACGACATCATTAATCTTGAACATCCGACTTCGCCTACACATCCGCGTATGTCCATGCAAGACCGGGCGGCGCAGTTTGCGCCTTTCGCAGCACTGACGGGACATGATGCCGAGATTAAGGAAAAGGCGAGACTGACAGATGATGAGCTTTATCTAAGTGACGAGGTTATAGAGGACTTGAATGAAAAACTTGCCATCATTAAGGAGAATCTCGGAAGTGACAGAGTCGTAAGCATTACCTACTTTGTACCTGATGACAGGAAAGCAGGAGGAGCTTATGTCACACGTTTTGGAAGCGTCAAAAAAATAGACATGTACGAGAGAGCCTTGATAATGTCAGACAGTACCAAGATTTTGATAGGTAAAATCTGCGGGATTGAGGGTGAAATGTTTGATGAGGCTGACAGGCAGCAAACTATTAAGTAGCTTTGCTACATGGTAAGCTGCAGAATGCGTGCAAATAGCAAATTGTAATCGTATCAACTGCGGTTTTGCGTCATCAAAGAATCACCTGCACGATGAGCATATAGCATATCGTGCCGCATGCGATGGACAAAAGCATCTTTCGCTTCCATAAATGTAAGCCTATGGTAAGTGCGATGGCAATAAGCTCCGGAATGCCGTGAGTTCCCGATACTATCGAAACGTTACGCAGACAATAGACCACGAGCATGGCAAAGATTGCTCCGGGAAGCACCTTGCCGAGGTATTGAATGTACTTTGGCGTCGGGCGCTTTGAATTGAATACGGCAAACGGCAGGAACCTCGTAAGCATCGTTCCGAGAACGCACATTGAAATTGTAATAATCTGTTCGGTTAAAGTCATTTTGATGCGTCCTCCGTGCCGGTTTGCGGTAATATTTCTTTGGTTACTTCTTCGATTTCATTCGGTATTTTCTTTTGAAAAACAGTCAGTAAGACGAGGATACAGATCATGGTCGGAATTAAGAAATTGTCCGCACCGAATATAACGAGACAGGCAATACTTGCAAAAAGCCCGATCCATTCGCTTATATGATGCTTATCCTTTAACCATTGTTCCAAAAAGATGACGACAAACATGGCGGTCATTGCAAAGTCGAGACCGTCCGTATTGAAGGTAATTAAGCTTCCGAGGAGACCTCCGAGCGTGGCTCCGCTGACCCAGTAGAGTTGGTTTAGGAAGGTTACGAAAAAATAAAACCATCCGCGGTCAACGTCATCCGGAATCTTAGCCGTATAATTGATGCTGAAGGTTTCGTCACACAGACCGAAGATGAGATAGGGCTTTTTGATTCCCATATTTTTGTACTTATCAAGCATGGAAATTCCGTAAAAGAGGTGACGCGCCTGAATCATTAAAGTCATCAGGAATACCTGCACCGGAGCAAAGGGCGAGAGCAACATGCTTACCGCGACAAATTCCAGGCTTCCTCCGAAGATTACGAGGCTCATAATCATCGGATACACGAAACTGAAGCCGGATACATGCATGTAGATTCCGTAGGTGATTCCCAAGAACCAGAATCCCGCAAATATGGGTATGGTATATGGAAATGCGGCCTTGAAGGCCTTGAGTTTAACGTTCTTTTTCATCGTTCCATCTTCCAAAAGGCCGCACTGTAGGGCGGAAGTTCACTGCCACCGCCAAAGTCGTGCATCTGTCCTGAGATTAAATCAAGAGCCTGCCCACATCCGGCATCAAAGTGGGCTGTAAAGGCATTCTCATCTGCATTGATTGCCACTAGTATTCTTTCGTGTTCGCTTGCACGTTCAAAGATGCACTGGCGGTTTGTAAGTAAGACTGAGCGGAAGTTCCCGTAGTTTAGTGCCTCACTTGATTTCTTTATCTCGGAAAGCTTACTGATAAAGTCAGAAAGTGCGTTCCATTCGGGAGCATCAAAGCAAGGACGCAGAGCCGGATCACCCTGACTCTTGTCTCCCTTTACGCCCCATTCGCTTCCGTAATAAACGCACGGAATTCCGGGCATACCGAAGCAGACGGCATAAATAAGCGGAAGGTGCTTTTCGTTTGAAAGAATGCTTGCAACCCTTGTTACGTCGTGGTTGTCCACAAAGGATAAAAGGTGCTTGCCCTTGTAAAGGGTCCAGTTTTCAGGCCCAAACTGGCGAAGGAGCGAATGATTGATTTCAAACATATTCATGCTGTTAAAGCTTGAGTAAAGGCCCTTGTAACACTCGTAATTCGTGACGGAATGAAGCATTGCGTCGTTCATCAGGCGGTTGTAGTCGCCGTGGAGCATCTCGCCGAGCAAAAAGAAATCAGCTTTCTTACAGGAGGTATTGTATCGAAGGGTTCTTATAAAATTTTCATCCAGACAGTATGCGACGTCAAGGCGCAAACCGTCTATGTCAAACTCGTCAATCCAATAGTTCACGGCATCGAGGATGTGGTTTACGACCTCGGGATTTTGAAGATTTAACTTTACTAAGTCGTAATTTCCTTCCCAACCTTCATACCACAAGCCGTCGTTGTAATTTGAATTCCCGTTAAGATTAATATGGAACCAGTTAAGGTAGGGTGAGTTTTCACGATTCTTCAAAACGTCCTGAAACTGATAAAAGCCTCTTCCAACATGATTGAATACGCCGTCAAGTACTATTCGAATTCCGTTTTCATGAAGTCTTTCGCAGACCTCCTTGAAGTCTTCGTTGGTGCCGAGGCGGACGTCAATCTTCTTGTAATCGCGGGTATTATATCCGTGGGTATCGGATTCAAACACAGGGGAAAAATAAACAGCATTAATCCCAAGCTTTTTCATGTGAGGAATCCATTCCTCAACCTTTTTGATCCTATGAGCCCCTACTCCGTCATTTTCAAAGGGTGCCCCGCAGAATCCAAGCGGATATATTTGATAAAAAACGCTTTCGTACGGCCAAAATCTATTTTCCATAGTCTATTCCTCTTTAATATATAAGTTTTTTAAACCAACCCATTTTAGCAAAAAATGGGCTGTGAGAACAGCCCATTTCCCATAATACGAAGATTTATTTGTTGCAATGCCGATATAAAATCTCACGGAAAGTTTTTATTTTTCGTCGAGTACCTTCTTTGCCGCCAGTACCAAAAACATGTAGTTTGAAGAGCCGCCGCCGATTACGTATTCGCCCTGCTGCCAGAGGTACGGGAACTTCAAAAGTTCCGGGAAATCAGGCCTTATGAGGGCAGTTCCTGAGATGACGCCGCCGGGTATATATGAATAATCGGCACGGTTCATTCCGTATGCAACTGTGGCGGAATTAGCACCTACGCCCGAAGCAAAGGATTCGGTGTTTGAACCCGGGTGACAGCCGAGCACGAAATTCAGTGAATCAAGAATAAGTTCCGAGTCAAAGATATCCGGGAAAGCTTCATGCAGGAAATAGTATTCAAAGCCCATGCGCTGAATTGCCCAGCCTGCTCCCCATATTAAGGGGCGATACGGTATACCGTAGGGTGTTTCTTTACTTTCTTTATCTAAAGATGCCTTGAGACCGTACATTGCCTTTCTGATTTCCTCGGTAAAGGTTTCATCGTTAAGCTTATGAATCACACGGCAGATAATCCAGCCAAGGGTTCTGATATTGGCGACAATAAAGTCACACTTACTCAAGAGATATTGTTTATAGCAATCCTCTCCTGTAGTGAGAAACAGCTCAACAGCGGCATGAGTTCTTGCATTGTCTGTCTTGTCGCTTCCGTCGGTTACGGCATGAAATGAAGCAAAGTTTTTATTTACCAGGTTTTCCCCGACAGTATCTTTATAAAGCTTAACGGAAACTTCCAGGGCTTCCTTACTTAGATCATCGTTGAAACCCTTCAAAGCACGTGAGGCGGCGGCAAGATGAGCTGCAGCAACCAACTGTCTCGGTGAATTTTCTTCGGTAAACACAAGCCTGTCATCGTCATTTCCGGGAATATTGTCGGTCATTGCGGAAGGGTCGCCTAAGAGGACATACTGGCGGAGGTCGCTGCAGATGATTCCGCGGTAAAGACGCCCTAAAGCGCGATATCCGGAGACTACACTTAGCACTCCGTGCTCTATCTGCTGAAGAATGTCATTCTTTCCGTCGGGTTCATGGATTTCGGTAATTTTGCGGTTTTGATCTATGGTTGTTTCATCTATATCAACATTAAATTCTTCATATGCAAGTGTGAGATTGTAGGCTTCACCGGTCTGAGACTCAACACGCAGATCGAAATCTCCGGCATCGTGCCAACCGCCGACGTTAAGGCCGTCTATGAAATCCCCGGGGTTATATTCAGTAAGCGTTGAAGCCCCCTGTACATATCCGTCAAAATGATTGTAATTAAGGGGCGCCATGCGGGCGTCGTCACAATGGCATCGGTTATGCCAGACTCTGTATTTTTCGCTGACACGCATGTGGCACATCTGAACCGGCAGAAAGTATTCAAGCACCGGCTGCCATACGCCGCGGTCGTAAATATCAGGGGCAATTCGGAAGATGGCAGAAGCACTGTTTCCGTAGGTAACCTTATATAATCCCTCTTTGCTGATATCCGAAAAATCAAACTTCAGGTAGTGGAAGCGTAAGAAATTTCCCCATTCGGAAGGGGCATTGCGCTTTACTTCAACAGCACCTTCCTCGGTGATTTTATAAAGAATCGCGGTCTCAAGTTTTCTTTCTCTTTGATCAAGTTCGATTATTGCCGTCTTTGATGCATTCGTGTGGTACCCTACCTGCGAAACCTGCACCACGGGAGCGTACATCCAGTCATCGACAATATTCGGAGTTAAAATCCAGCAAATTGCATCTTTGGTCTTTCCGGCAGGGATGGCACTGCTTAACACAAACCAGCCGTTGTTGTGATTCATGCGGCCGTCGTAAAGACTTATGTCATTTCCGACGCTTTCAATCGTAAAACGCATATAGGGGTCATCAGGGCAGGACGTAAAACGTCTTCCGACGGCATAAGGCTTTGCAATTACGGTATCGGCCGTTGCGGGATTGTATGTGTCTGAGTTTGACAGTTTGTCAAAGGGCATATGGGGTAAAGAGTCGGGTTCTTTATACGGGTGCATATGATTGCCGGTGCTCTCTACGGTAGGTCCGTTTGGCTGAGCCGGAAAGATGCCGGACTTATCATCCATGATCCAAGGTTTACCGAATAAAATATGGGGCACGAGTTCTAAGTTAAAGCAAAGCTTTCCTAAGAATTCTTCGGGCACGGGACGGTCCAAATCCACGGATATTACCACGTGTCCTTCTTCACCGCGAACCTTTACCTCATAGTTAAACTGAAAGTCAGGATAAATAAGCGGATTAAAGCCCACAAGGTGCTGATCCTCGTCGGGGTAGCAAAGCTTTGTGACAATTGAGTTTTCTTTTTCATTAAGGGTACGGTCAAGCTGTTTCGGAACTGCCTGCCATTGACCGGGAGTCGGCTCGAAACGCAAATCCCCGTTTGTCGCGATACGGTTTCCGTGCATTATCATGCTCACGCCTGCCTGATGGCCGACCGGATAGATGTCCGCAAAGGCCATGATGTCCACTCCGCCGGATTTGAAATATTCGGATTTACTGTCGAGTTTAAAGAAATGTTTGTTTTTCATGCTTTGCCTCCGATGGATTGGTTTTTACTATATAGGAAATTGCTCCGCGTGGGAGAGCCAAGTCCCTCTCAGTCA
>CAVJJQ010000045.1:0-17656 GCA_963649755.1 bacterium
CCTCTTGGCTCTCCCTCTGGGAGAGCTGTCACCGAAGGTGACTGAGAGGGCTAGAACTGTCACCGTAGGTGACTGAGAGGGCCTTGGCTCTCCCACGCGGAGCAATTTCCTATATAGTAAAAAGAGCTAACTCAGTCACAGCATAAACTGTGAACGAGACGAATTAAAATTACACACCGGCAGTACAAAATTTATCTGACAGGAGATTTTGTCATGAACAACTTTCTTTATAAACTTGATTTAAACGGAAAATGGGACCTTTCGAAAGCGGGAGATTCCGAAAAGTGTAAAGTCGATATTCCCGGAAGCGTTATTTCCGGCCTTCTTTCAAATGCTCTCATCAAGGACCCTTACAAGGGCTTGAACGAGTATGAGACCCTTGAAATATTAAAAAACGATTTCACTTTTGAAAGAAGCTTTGATTTTGAGAAACAGTCGGGCCTTGACTACGAGCTCGTCTTCGAAGGCCTTGATACGCTTGCAAAGGTTTATCTTAATGAAAAAGAAATTCTAACAGCCGACAACATGCACATCACCTACACGTGCAATGTGACGAAACTTTTAAAGAACGGAAGCAATACGTTAAGAGTTTCTTTTTCCTCGGCTGTAAAGTACATCGAAAGCGTTACTCCGGGCAAGGATAAAGAAATTCACTACACACCCACGGGTGCAATGACGGGAAATCAGTACATTAGAAAAGCTCATTCCATGTTCGGCTGGGACTGGGGCATCAAACTTCCCGACATGGGCATTTTCAGAGATGTATACATCAGAGGTTTCAAGGAAGTGCTGCTTGAGGAGATCAAGGTTGCCCAGACCCACAATGCCGACAGGAGTGTAACGCTTGACATAACGGGCATTATCCACAGTAAAGCCGGTCATGAACTCAAGGTCGGAGCACACGAAAAAGAAAATTATTCCATCATAGAAAAGGGTTACTACGCCTTATTTGAAAAGGGCAATTATAAACTTAGCGTTGACGTTATCAACCCCGACGGAAGCGTATTTATACAGGGCTTTGATGCAAACGGACCGATTAACATACTAAATCCGCTTCTTTGGTGGCCAAACGGACTGGGTAATCAGTTTCTTTATACAGTCAAGGTGCGCCTTACAAAAAACGGAGAGTGTCTTAATGAGATTACAAAGCGCATAGGCCTTCGGACATTTACAATATCGACCGAACCCGACGAGTACGGTTCGGAATTTGCTTACACGGTAAACGGACAAAGGTTCTTTGCAATGGGTGCGGATTATATTCCGGAGGATGCAATTTATTCACGCATCACAAAGGAGCGCATCAAATATCTGATAGATGCTTCGGTTGCGGCTAACTTTAATACCTTAAGAATCTGGGGCGGCGGCTATTATCCGTCAGATTATTTCTACGATTACTGCGATGAAAAGGGCCTTGTCATTTGGCAGGATTTCATGTTTGCCTGCAATGTTTACGAGCTTACAAAGGACTTTGAAAAGAGCATAGAAACGGAAGCCGTTCAAAATGTAAGAAGACTTCGTGACCACGCGTCCCTCGGTCTTTGGTGCGGCAACAACGAGTGCGAATCCGCCTGGGATCACTGGCCCGGCTTTATGGATCACTCAAAGGCGTTAAAGAAGGATTATCTAAAGATGTTTGAAGAAATCCTTCCGAATGTTGTAAAGAAAGAAGACGGAGAGCATTTCTATCATCCGAGTTCACCTTCATCGGGCGGCGCCTTCACTGAACCCGATGCAGAGGGCAAGGGAGACTGCCACTACTGGGCAGTCTGGCACGGCATGAAGCCTTTCTCGGATTATGAAAAGCACTATTTCAGATTCTGTTCGGAATTCGGCTTTGAGTCTTTCCCGGAGCTTTCGACGATTAAGACTTTTGCCTCACCCGGAGACTTTAACATCTTCTCACGAGTAATGGAGTCCCATCAAAAGAACGGAAGCGCCAATGCGAAGATTTTACACTATACTTCGGAAAACTTTCTTTATCCGAATTCCTTTGAAAGCCTTGTTTACGTAAGCCAGGTGCTTCAGGGAATTGCGATGAAATTCGGAGTCGAGCACTTCAGACGCAACCGCGGCAGATGCATGGGTGCCGTTTACTGGCAGTTAAACGACAACTGGCCTGTCGCAAGCTGGTCGAGCATCGATTATTTCGGACGCTACAAGGCACTTCACTATATGGCAAAGAAATTCTTTGCACCTGTACTTGGTTCTTTAAGGAGGGAAGGAAACCTCTTCACACCTTACGTGTCAAACGAGAGCCTTAGGGATACTTCCTGTACGATGGATTTCTATGTAAAGAACATGGATAATGAGCCTCTTATGCATATGACGCAGACTATCATGGCGGGAAGAATGTCAGTTGCTGCCGGCACTACGATTGATATTAAAAGTGCCTTAAACTACAGTAAGGACACTCTTTATACAGAGGCGGTATTTACCTTTGATGACGGAAGTGTTTCAAGGCAGGTAGAGCCTTTAAGCCTTTACAAGTACATGCAGCTTAAAAATCCCGAGATTACGGCAAACTTTAACCTTGCGGATTCACAAACAATCGAGGCTACGCTTTCATCAAAGGTATTCGCAGCTTTCGTAGCCTTGAATTGTGAGGAAATGAATATCATCTGGGACGACAATTTCTTTTTCCTGACAGGGGACGAGGTGAAAGTCAGAGGAAAACTGGCAGCGCCGGTTACGGAAATACCTGATATTAAAGTTATGTCACTTTTTGATTCTTATGATTGTTAGGAGGGCCTATGAACGCTAAAGCAGAGATAAAAGAAAATTACATAAAGCTTGACACGAAGAATACAAGTTACATCTTCGGCGTCGAGGACGGAATGTATCTTACACACTACTATTACGGAAGAAAGTTAAGGGACGGAAATGTCGCTTACCTTTCAAGGCTTCATGAAGGAAACGTGCTTCCAAGCGTAAATGCCAGAGACAAGAACACCTTCCTTGACTTTGCACCTTTTGAGTATCCTTCGGGCGGTATCGGGGATTTCAGAATCCATGCGCTTGAGGTGGAGACAGAGGACGGAGCTACGACCTGCGAACTTAAATATAAGAGTGCCGAAATCATAAGCGGGAAGAAACATCTTGAAGGGCTTCCGCAGACCTTCGGAACCGCGGATGACACCATATCCGTCGAGGTTACACTTGAGGAAAAAGAACTTGACCTGGAAGTCGTACTTACATATACGGCCTTTGACGATATTGATGCGATAGTAAGAAGCGTGCGCGTTAAAAATAACGGTAAAAAGGCCATATACCTTACAAAGGTAATGTCACTTTGCCTTGATGTTGATGACAAGGATTTTGACATCCTTACTCTTAACGGAACCTGGGGACGTGAAAAGCACATGGACAGAAGAGCTTTAGGACACGGTTTTCAGGGAGTTTCATCAAGAAGGGGCACATCCAGCCATCAGGAACATCCCTTCATGGCACTTTTATCAAAGAACGCCACTCAGACCGAGGGCGAAGTTTACGGCTTTAACTTTATTTATTCCGGAAACTTTGAAGCAGTCGCAGAGCTTGATCAGTTCGATAAAGTACGCGCAATGATGGGAATAAGCCCCTACCTCTTTAAGTGGAAGCTTGAAAAGGGCGACGAGTTTGTTGCTCCCGAGGCCGTAATGGTTTATTCGTCAAACGGGCTCGGTGATATGTCGCGTTCTTTCCACGATCTTTACAGAACCCACTTAATCAGAAGCCCTTATCTTCACAAGGAGCGTCCGATTTTACTCAATAACTGGGAAGCTACCTACTTTGACTTCAATACGGACAAGCTTCTTGATATAGCAAGGGATGCGAAAGACGCCGGCATCGAGATGCTGGTAATGGATGACGGATGGTTTGGAAACAGATACGATGACAACAGAGCTTTGGGAGACTGGGAGGTTAATACCGAGAAGCTTCCGGGCGGCCTTAAATACCTTGTTTCCGAAGTTAATAAGATAGGACTTAAGTTCGGTATCTGGATGGAACCTGAAATGATAAGCCCTGATTCGGATTTATTTAGGGCACATCCCGACTGGGCGGTAAGCACTCCCGGTAAGGAGCCTTCGCTTTGCAGAAATCAGTTGATTTTGGATCTTACGAGAAAGGAAGTCTTTGACCATACCTTTGAAAGCATCAGGAAGGTTCTTTCTTCGGCAAATATCGAATATTTAAAGTGGGATATGAACAGGACCATCTGCGATATCTACTCGATTTCGATGCCGGCTGACAGGCAGGGAGAATTCTATCACAGATTCATGCTTGCGGTTTACGCCCTTCAGGAAAAGGTCTTAAAGGAATTTCCGAATCTCCTGCTTGAAAACTGCTCAAGCGGCGGCGGAAGGTTTGACGCCGGCATGCTTTATTACAGCCCTCAGGTATGGGGCTCGGACGATACGGATGCAATAGAAAGGCTTGTGATTCAGGAAGGAAATGCGCTTATTTATCCGCTTTCTTCAATCGGCGCTCACGTATCGGTTTGCCCGAATCACGCAATCGGAAGGGTAACGCCTTTTGAAACAAGAGGTCATGTCGCTCTTGCCGGAACCTTCGGATACGAGCTTGATATCACAAAGCTTTCTAAAGAAGACAGGGCAATGATTCCGGAGCAGGTAAAGATGTATCACAAGTACAATTCTCTCGTAAGAGAGGGCGATTACTACAGGCTTGCTTCTTACAGTGAGAATCATCTTTATGATGCCTGGATGGTCAAGTCAAAGGATGATAAAGAAATCCTTGTAACCTACGTAAACGTAATTCACAAGCCAAACATCAAGTCTCGCCACATCTGTCTTCAGGGATTGAATCCGGAGCTTACATATGTGGATGAGGAGACCGGAAAAGAGTATCCCGGAGATACGCTTATGTATGCCGGCCTCTCCTTTGAACAACCTTACGGGGATTTTAAATCAAAGATAGTGCATTTGATTGCAAAATAAAAATTTATTACAGGGCAGGCCATGGCCTGCCTTAAGTATTTAAGGAGCGTTATGCAGACGATAAAGGGACTTATTTATACCGAGGATTTTGAATTTAAGCCGGGATGTGTGACGATAGACGGCGAAAAAATCATAAGCGTGGATTTGTTTTGCGAAAGTGATTTATCTAAAGAGGAAAAAGTAACTTATGTCCTTCCGGGGCTTGTGGATGTGCATTTTCACGGAGCCATGGGACAGGATTTCTCGGACGGGACCGTTGAAGCTATTAAAGCAATAGAAGCCTATGAAAATTCCCGGGGAATCACAAGCATCTGTCCCGCAACCATGACACTTCCGATGGATGAAATCAAAAATGTTTTCAAGGCTGTCGGTGAGTATAGACCGGAAAGCCTCGTCGGCATCCACCTTGAGGGACCCTTTATCAGTAAGGCAAAGAAGGGAGCTCAGAAGGAAGAAAATATCATTCTGCCGAGTGTCCGACTTTTAAAGGAACTTCAGAATGCTGCAAACGGGCTTATTAAAATCGTTTCGATAGCACCTGAGGTCGAGGGGGCAATAGATTGCATTCGCGAGCTTAAAGACGAGTTTCATTTTTCGCTTGCCCATACCGATGCAGACTTCGATACGGCAGTTAAGGCATTTGAAGCGGGAGCGGATCATGTCACCCATCTTTACAATGCCATGAATCAGCCTACGCACAGGTGCCCCGGAGTGGTCGGTGCGGCAGCAGACGATAGAAAGGTTTACGCAGAGCTTATCTGCGACGGAATACATATTCATCCCTGCACGGTGAGAAATACCTTCAGACTTTTCGGCGCCGACCGCATGGTACTCATAAGCGACAGCATGCGCGCCGTAGGTATGCCTGGCGGGCAGTATACCCTTGGCGGGCAGGATGTGACGGTTTGCGGAAACCTTGCGACTCTCCGTGACGGCACCATCGCCGGAAGCGTTACAAACCTCTATGACTGCATGCGTAAGGCGGTGGAAATGGGTATCCCCATGGAACAGGCAGTTAGAGCGGCTACCTACAATCCCGCCGCAAGTATCGGAGTCTTGGATACCGTCGGTTCCCTTAAACCCGGCAAGCTTGCAAATCTTGTAATTGCCGATAAAGATTTACGACGCAGGGAGGTTATTTTGAAAGGCTGCAACAACTGAATTTTAAGCAAAATTAAGTAATAAATTAACCGGCGTAACAGTTAATTTAACGTTTATAGAAGCGTCCTATACTTTAAGAATTAAAATGTGCTTAGAGGTTAGGAGGCTTTTTTGATGAAGAAGAATTTAAAGCAATTGGCTACAAGGTGGATGGCGCTTTTGTTTGCGGCATCCCTTGTTATAACTAACGTTGATTTGATTCTTTTGGCTGAGGGAGATGCAACTTCGGAATCGGAACAGTCGCAGGTCGTTGAATCACTTGAAGGAGGCAAATCCGGAGGTGAGGCACCCGCAGGTGAAATAACAGAAGTCACAAATACAGAAGGCAGTTCAGAGGAACAGGCAGAGGGCACGCCCGAGGGAGAACAGGACGGACAGGTAGGTTACGAAGAAGATAAGAAACTTAAAGACGTCGAAGATTCAAATAATCTTCCGCTCGAAAACAGTGACGGAAACACTGCAGGTGACAACAGTCTGTCGGACAACAATGACGGCGCAGAGAAAAACTCCGAAAGCACATCCGGCAATAATGAAACTTTAGATTCTTCATCAAATAATGTAACAGGAAACAGTATTTCAGAGAATGATTTATCGACAAATGATATATCTGCAAACGATATCTATGCAGATATAGATTTTGATGCACTTCAGAAAGAAATAGATGCGCTTTCCACTCTTGACGAGATGGAGGCTAATTATAAAGCACTTAAGACCGAAGATGAGCGGAATGCTTATATAAATGAAGTTTACATGGCCTTTGGTGAGATTATTGATGAACTCTATAATTATGAGCTTATTGATGAATCGAATTCAGAAGAGCTTGCACTCATTGACGATGTAAAGGATAGACTCGATGTTACAAAGTTAAATGATCTGATGCTTTACTTTAACGGGGCAATCACTTTTGCAACCGACCCTACCTTTGAACTGACAAGTGTAACAGCTGATGCCGGAGAAGGTGTTAATCAGAAGGTTACCGCTACAATAACGGTAACGGGATTAGCTGATCAGACTTCTTTGACCTATGAGGTATTAAACAGGGTAAATTGTGCTCATAATGACACTTATGACAGTAACAGTAAAATATATACAAAAGGCACTCATTCATCTGTTACAGGAACAGTAACAGTAGCAGAAGGTAAGATTACGATTGAGGGCCTAAAGTTTGGTGATCACGTTGCTATTATTAAGGACGGAACGACTCTTTTCAGATTTAAAACACTTTCAGACAGTCTTTTAAACGGAAGCTTTGAAAAAGGGGATTTAACCACTTCTTCAATCAAAGGATACAATCAGTTTTTCGAAACCGGTGATGCATATGCATGGCATACAACTGCATATAACGGACAAGTCGAGATAGCAGCATCAACCCGATATGGCACTTCTAATGCAGAAGGCACATATTGTGCAGAACTTTGCGGTCTTAATGAAAAGTCAAGTCTGTATCAGGAAGTAAAGACTTCAAATGTGGAAGTAATGAGCTGGAGCTTGAAACATGCATCCAGGACAAACGGTGCCGATACCATGGCAGTAGTCATCGGTCCTGCTTTGGATATAAGTGATGTGGACGATGATTATAAGGGATATACCAAGTCAAGTGCAGACGCAGATGATATATTCATGAAAATCGTCGCTAAGCTTGACACACCGGACAGCTCGGATTTTAACAAAGAGCAGAAAGTGACTTATCAGGGTAAAGAATATTATGTATATCTCATTCAGAGCAAGACAAGAGCATTAACAAGCTACAGTGGTACCTATGAAGTACCCGACGGTCAGGAAGAAACCGTATTTGCTTTTGTGGCAATCGGAACGAACAACTCATTAACCGAATGCCAGAATCCCGATGCAGGTAACCTTTTGGATGCCATTTCTTTCAGCAAGTATTCAGCGCCCGTGGTTACTTATGAAGGTATCGTGGCAAGCTCAAACGTAGGAACTCTTAATGAGAGCCTGACGGTTTCTTTGAATGTGAAGAACGATCCGGGTACACTTACCTATGAAGTTACAAATCGTCAGAATGCGCATAGTGCTCAAACAAATCATGATCACAACTGTATACATACCAATGTAACGGGCACGGTTGACAGTACAAGCATTACGGGTCTTAAGTACGGTGACCATGTAACGGTTAAACAAGATGAAACTGTTCTTTGTCAGTTTAAGGTACTTGCCGATAAATTGTTAAACGGTGGATTTGAAACATCTACTGTAGACAGTAACAGTTGTGCAGATACCATACGTACCGGAGAGAGTACGTATGGTCTGTATGCATGGCATACAACGGCATCTGATTTAAATATTGAATTAAGAACGGACACGGGACATACAGGCGAGCACTGTGCAGAGCTTAATGCCTGGGAGTTTTCGAGCCTTTACCAGGAAATCAATGCGGAACCGGGAAAGGTTCTCAATTGGAGTGTGCAGCATGCAGGCAGGGCCGGAACTGATACTATGGCAATTGTAGTCGGACCGGCTCTTAAGACAGGTACTGAATATACAAAAACAAGCAGTCAGGAAACAGAGAAGGACTTCTTTGCAAAGATTGTCGCGGCAGCCGAGGCAGCCAATGCTAATAATACCCTTGAAGTCGGAAAAACATACTATGTTAACTATGAAGAAAATGTTTATCAGGTAGTTGTTGCAAGGGATGCGCTGACTGCTTGGAGAACATATTCAGGCTCATATACCGTTCCGAGTGGTGTCAGTGAGGTGGTATTTGGCTTTTCGGCTATTTCTTCAAGCGGAGGCAGCAAACTTGAAGGAAACCTCATAGACGAAGTATCTTTCGGTGCTTATGTAAAACCTGCTGTAAGCGGGGTTACTGTCGGCTCGGCTTCAGGCAGCGGTTTATCGGAATCGATTACCGCAACACTTACAACTTCCGATTATGCAAGCAATGAAGTGCTTACCTACGAGGTTACAAACCGTCAGGTGGCCGGTGACGGCACACACACGCATAGCGCAAATTGCAAACATGACAATGTAACAGGCACTGTTGATAACAGCACCAAACAGATTACGGGTCTTAAATATGGGGACCATGTAGCTGTTAAATATAACGGAGAGATTATTTATCAGTTTAAGGTACTTTCGGACAAACTTCTAAACGGTAGCCTTGAAATAAATTCATATACGTATGCCAAAAATACGGCATATACAAGTGGAAGAACCGGTGAACATGTATATGCATGGCACACTACGGCATCAGATTCGAATATTGAACTATGGACGGAAAACGTAAACAAAACCATAGAAAATACCATACCTGATGGAAAATATATTTCTGAGCTTGCGGCTTATGAGACCTCGAGCCTTTATCAGGAAATAAAGGCAACACCCGGAGATAAGCTCAGTTGGGGTGTGGCTCACTGCGGTAGAGCGGGCGTAGATGAAATGGCCATTGTAGTCGGTCCCGCAAAGGCACTCAGCGAAGACGGTAAGGATGAGTACAGAAAGACAAGCAGTACTGAGACTGACTTCTTTGCTTCCATAGTTGCAAAAGCAAAGAAAGAAAACGGAACTCTTGAGACCGGTGAAACCTATTATACCGAATATGACGGTGTCGAATATCAGGTAACCGTTGCCCAAGACGGTAAGAATTCCTGGAAGAGATATACAGGTACATATACCGTTCCGAGAGGTGTGACGGAAGTCGTATTCGGATTTTCCGCTATTTCCAGCTCGAACAATCATTTGATGGACGGAAACTTAATCGATGCGGTTTCCTTCGGAATTTATTCCGAACCAACGGTTGATACTAAGACTCTTGCTTTGCAAGTAATTAAGGAACAGACAGAGGGTTCCGATACGCTTGACGAGGCTATTACGGCAACTCTTTCAGTGAGCGATTATCCTGAGTTTGGCGATTTGACTTATGAGGTTGTAAATCGTCAGGAAGACGGATGCACCGGGTACCACAGTCAAAATTGTGCGAAAACTCATGCCAATATAAGTGGTACGGTAACCAAGAATACTGACGAAACAATCAGCATTCCGAACCTCAAGTATGGTGATCATGTTGCCATTAAGTACGGAGATGAAACCATAGCTAATTTTAAGGTACTCTCAGATAAACTTTTGAATGGTGATTTTGAAACTGCAACATTTAATGCTAGTTCGAACAAAACAATTGGCTCCTGTTGCGGTGAATTGAGAACCGGTGACAGAGTATATGCGTGGCATACTACGGCTTCCGATTTAAATATGGAGTTAAGGTATGACGATGCACGTGTCGGAAAAAATAACGCCGAACTGAATGCTTATGAGTTTGCAAGCCTTTATCAGGAAATTGAGGCAACGGCGGATGAAGTCCTTGATTGGAGTGTAAGCCACGCAGGAAGAAAAGGCACCGATACAATGGCAATTGTAGTCGGTCCGGCTCTTAAGGCAGGCACGGAGTATACAAAGTCAACTGCTGATGAAAAGGATTTCTTTGCACAGATTGTTCAGACGGCCAAGGATGCAAATAACGGAACTCTTAATGTCGGAAGAACGTACAAAGTTACCTATAACGGAAGTGTTTATCAGGTAGTTGTTGCAACAGATACGCAAGGAAATTGGAAAACATATTCGGGCTCTTATACTGTACCTACAGGCGTGAATGAGGTGGTATTCGGATTTTCCGCGATTTCTTCACACGATAATAACAACATCGAAGGAAACCTTATTGACAATGTTTCTCTTGGAGTATCCACTAAGGTGAAGTATGTAAGTAGCGAGGTTAATACAACAGCTTCACAAAATCAGGGATATAATAATGAAAATCTTTCTGTAGATGTCGTAATGTCGAACTACATAAGCGGTGATCTTAAGTATGTCGTTACAAACAGAAAGGGCTCCGCGAATAGCGAAATAGGTGGAAGCCTTACACTTGCAGATGCCGACAACAATAAGAAGGCAACAATTTCCGACCTTAAGTACGGTGACAATGTCGCTGTAACGGATGCAAACGGAAACGTACAGTTTAACTTTAAAGTCTTAAGCAAAGAGCTTTTAAACGGAAGCTTTGAAATTAATGATAAAACAACTGTAACCGAAGGAAGTAAAGTTTCTTCGGAGATAAAGACCGGCACCAATCTCTATGCATGGCATACAACAGCTTCGGATGGAAACATGAAGCTTGCCTACACAGGAAATGATAGTGTAGATGCAAACGACGAAAACTATTACGCCGGACTTACCGCAGTGGAAAAAGCGAGCCTGTATCAGGAAATTGATACAAGCGGCGACAATAAGTCGATTGCGTGGAGCTTTGCACACGCAGGTAAGGATGCTAACGCTCAGATGGCTATTGTCATAGGCCCTGCACTTGATGCATCTGAAAGTTATACAAAGGCTTCAAGCAATTCGAATGATATGTTTATGGATATCGCAAAGAAGGCTGTTGGCGGAGGTACGAACACTAATCAGACTTACACTGTAGACTATAACGGGAATACCTATTACGTTCTTTTTACAGACAGTGAGAAAGATTGGAAGGCATATTCGGGTCTTTACACAGTACCTGCAAATCAGGACGAAACAGTTGTTGCTTATGTTCCGATGTATAATACAGTTAACTTTGTTGATGCAGTAAGCTTTGGAGAGTCTGAGCTTACAACTTCATACGAGGTAAGCGGCAATGACTTAATCATCAAGATTGACGGCGTAGATACAGATAAAACCAATACAAAGTATGCAGTGCTTGATAAGGACGGAAAGGTTGTAACTAAAGGTATAAGTGCTGTGAAGAAAGACGGGTCAGAATTTACTGATACCGACAGCAATGGCTGGTTTGATAAGGGAGATGATACATCTAACGAAAGCATTACCTTTACACTGACCAATGCCAATAACGGCCCTTACACTGTAGTAAAGACGACTGCAGCAACGCCAAAAACAGAGACTGCCACAAAGATAGGCAAGACAAATGTCATCACACTTTCGGATGAAGGCGGAATTACCTGGTATAGTGATGAAAATTGTACATCCGGAAAAGAAATCACCGGCTTTGCAGGCGAAATGCTTGACATTAACGATGAAACCGGAGAAAAGACCGTTTACTTCAAGGTAGATGGTGGCACGGATCTGAGCGTAATTTCTTCTTATGTAAAAAGTAATAATTCTGAAATTATGTACACTCAGATTGAAAAGCATAAAGATGCGCAAGGCAATGTTTATTATTCTGTTACCTTCAAAGTTCCGAAGAATGATACATCAACGACTCTTAAAGTCGTTCAGGGTACGGACAGTGGGGATGCCATTAAAGTAGACGAAGACGGTACGGTTAAGAAAAACAATATTCCTTGGGCAAGCAAGGTAGGTGAAATCATCGTAACGGATGATTCAACCTCGGCTAAGTGCGACACAAGTGAAGTGCTTAACAGCCTTCTTACCGATAGGGACAATATTACCGATGATGACCTTACAATTTATGCTGAAGGTGGAAAAGTTGAAATCGTATTCGAAGCCGAGAAAGTTTACAACGTTTCCAATACTACTCAGGCAAGAGTCAATGCGGTGCTTTCCGGTGAGTATGAAGACACCATGGATATGGAAGGATACAAGGAAGGCCAGTATTTGGACATCCGTATCTTCAAGAATGTATATGATAAAAACGAGACTCTTGTTACGGAAATGTCCGGAGCAACTAACGGAAAGATAAGTGAGCTTAATGACATGATTAAGATTACCATAAATCTTAAAAACGGCATGAGCAACTTAATCAACATGGATCCTTCAAAGGAGAGGACTTATCAGGTAATTCGTATCCATACAAACAGCAAGAATAAAACCAGCGTTACCGGTCTTGAAACTACCTATGATGACGATAGCAAGACGATAACCTTCTATTCCGATAAGTTCTCGGACTACGTAATCCTTTATAAGGATACCGAAAGTACCAAAAACAATTCGGGAAACTCAGGAAGTTCAGGCAGTTCAGGCAGCTCGGACGATTCGGATGATTCCGGAAGCAGTGTAATTGACACTGTAAAGGATACGGTCAGCACGGCTGTTGCAACGATTACAACAAACGTAAAGAATACCTTCGGAAAGAAGAAGGCTTCGGCGAAGACAGTCGATGCAACCGAGGAGATTAAGAAAGATACGGAAGGAACGGTTTCCGGTAACACCGAAGGAACCGATACGGATAAGGATAGCGACAAGACAACGGATATCGACAAGACGACAGATGCGGATAAGACGACAGATTCAGAAGCCGAGTCCGGAACCGGAAGTGAAGACGGAACCGACCTTATCTCCGGAAATCCCGATGCGGAAGACGGAAACGGATCTGATTCATGGGCACTTCTTAACCTCCTTGCAATGCTTGCAACTGCGGTAATTGCAATCGCAAGGCTTCCCAAGGCTTTGAAAGACAAGAGCTACTTAAAGCTTGCAGGCCTTGTACCGATGATAATCGCAATAGTACTTTTCTTTATCACCGAAGACCTTTCAGGCTCACTTGGCTTTATAGACGGCTGGACAATCGTAATGATTCTGCTCCTTGCAATCGAAGCAGCCATCACTCTTATAAAGGGTAAGGAAGGCAGGGAAAGCAAGTAAAGCTTAATAAGACTTAAGTAAAAGGATCCTCCCCCGGGGGGATCCTTTTTGACTTTAACGGCTTGCAAAAACGCTGTCCGTTGTCGGTTCATGCCTTGCGCACCCTCAGCTCACCATTTCATTTACGGTTAAAGCTCCCACGGCAATCAAAGAAGAAATGCTTCGCCTTGCAGTGGAAAACGCAAAAAGCAAAGCGGAAATTCTTTGCGATGCTGCAGGAAAACAATTAGGTGAGCTTTTGTCCATTGACTATAACTGGGGTGAGCTGAACATTTACTCCGATACCCGTTACGATATGGAAGATAGTTGACTTGCAGCACCGATGGCGAAATGTGCCGAAATAGACATAGAGCCGTGCTAAAAGGTGTCAGGCACTTTTACATACAAGGGCGTTGTACTTTTTATGTAAAAAGAAAAAAAGACTCAATCCGAAGACTGAGTCTTTAAAAAGATTCTATGAAATTTATTCTTGCATTAACCAATCAGCTATATCGTGAATCTCTATTCCCTCATAGCTGTATTGGGGATGCTTGGTTCGGGCAATAATCATTTTGGGATAAGCATCTCGGATTTGAAGTAACGGAGAACATTCTCTTTCAAATGTTTCCTGCCCGGTAATGTTATCACTTACTTGAATATAGATCTTCTCGCTACCTTTTTGAGCAACAAAATCAATTTCCTTTTGATATAGTTTGCCGACATAAACGTCATATCCACGGCGAAGAAGTTCAATGCAAACAATGTTCTCATAGACTCTGCCATAGTCCATGTTCCTGCTTCCTAATATTGCATATCGGATGCCGCTATCGCACAAATAAAATTTTTCTGAGCTTTCAAGATACTTCTTCCCTCGGATATCGTATCTTTTAATATCATAAAACACAAACGCATTACACAAATATTTGATATACTTGCTGACAGTCACATGATTGGTCGGAGTTTCATTTGCTGTCAGAAGTTGGCTGACTTTATTGGGCGAAGTCAGATTGCTGATATTATCCATAAGAAACTCACTCAGGCGTTGTAAGACTAAAGTATCCGATAAAGCATACTTCTGTACCAAATCCCTCGTAACAATAGTTTCATAAACCTCTTTGATATAGTTTGCTTGATCTTTTTCAGTTCTGTAAGCATAGGAACCTGCCAAACCACCCTTGATAGTGTAATCATCAAAGAGCTTATCACTGTCACTAATATCATCATAATATTGACAATACTCCCGAAAGCTGAAAGGAAAAACATGAATTTCAATATAGCGTCCGGTAAATAAAGTTGCCAGATCCGCACTCAATAAAAAAGCATTAGAGCCGGTTATATAAATATCGTACTTGTTTTTGGAGTAAAGGCTGTTAATTGCCAATTCAAACTTGGGGCACATCTGAACTTCGTCCACAAACAGGTAGTTCGTTTGGCCTTCCTGATAATGTTCTTCCACATAGGCATGTAAAGCATGATATTCCTTGATATCTTCATATGCCAAATCCATAAAATCAATGAAGATAATATTGATATTTTCAAAATTGCTTTTCAAATATTCAATATATGCCTGCATCAGTTTGGACTTACCTGATCGACGAATACCCGTGATAATTTTGATGTCGGGAGTGCCCTTCAATTCAATGATTCTGTCAAGATAGTTTGCTCTTGTTATTGTTTTCACACAGCCACCCGCTTTCAAAAATTAAATTTTTTTCATTTTTTGAAACTGTTTCGATGCGCTTATTATACTGCTCGCTAATAGCATGCGCAAGATGCCACTTTCAAAAAATACAAATTTTTTATTTTTTGAAAGTGACAACCATATAATAAAAGGTGTCGCTAACGCGACCGCGCCAGACGTCGAGCGTCCCGCAAGCGGGACGCTTTTTTATTGCGGATTGCGGGCATCAGGCGCTTTTAACTCTTGCCTCTCCCTCTGGGAGAGGCCCTCTCAGTCACCTACGGTGACAGCTCTCCCAGAGGGAGAGCCAAGGAGGGAGAGCCAAGAATTGCGTGTATCAGGTATAAGTGCGAGCATCACCTTGCCTCTCCCTTTGGGAGAGGTGGCCGAGCGCAGCGAGGACGGAGAGGGCCCTCTCAGTGAGAAAACTCGGACACCGTTTTCTGTAGTTTGACCTTCTGAGGGTCGGAGTTGACTCATATCCTCCCACAGGAGTACAATGTAGAATATCGGATATGAGGACGAAGGCATGGACAGGATAATATATCACGGATCACAACAAAGAATTAAGGCACCTGTTTGGGGAGCAGGGAAAAAGTACAACGATTACGGATTGGGATTTTACTGTACTGAGGACATAACACTTGCCAAGGAATGGGCGGTTGATGACGGAATAAACGGATATGCAAATCGTTATCTGATTCATGAGGACGGGCTGAATATTATTTATTTAAACGGCAAGGATTTCACGCCTTTACATTGGATTGAGCTCTTACTTTGCAACCGTACGTTTGATTTGACATCATCCCTTTCACGTGAAGCGGCAGAGTATTTGCACAGTAACTTTCACACGGATATTTCGGAATCGGACATTATTGTTGGTTATCGCGCCGACGACAGTTACTTTACCTATGCGCAGGAGTTTTTGAATGGAACAATCTCGGTTAAACAGTTATCAGAGGCGATGCGATACGGAAATTTGGGACTGCAGTATGTCTTAAAAAGTAAAAAAGCATTCTCTGCGCTGATTGACAACGGATATGAGGTTGCCATGTCGGACGAGTGGTTTGCAAAGAAGCAAAAACGAGATAGCGATGCAAGGAGACAGTACCTTGAAATGAATCGAGAAGGCTTTGTGCGGGGGAATCTTTATATGGTACAAATTCTGGATGAGGAGGTTAAAGCAAATGATGCACGCCTACGATGAATGTTATGTTTCTCATGCAAGAAATATTTTTGCGGTTATGCTTGATGCTGCCGTAAATGAGTTACATTATGACTTGAGAGAATTTTACGATGCTTTTTTAATAAGCCAAATTTCGAAAAAGTTTGGAAACGGTCATGTATCGGTTATTGCAGGGCGGTCCGGGACCGAGCTCGCCTGCGATATACTTGAAATAGGAGACGAAAGGCATCAGATTAAACTTCCGATTAATCGAAGTCCCGAATATTGGACCGGTTGGGCACTCGCTTATTATCAGTGGTACTCGGGGGCTTCTTTTCAAAGAATTGACCGTGAAGTGCCGATAGAGCAGATTCGTAACATGTATTTTCCTTATCATGAGATGGATATACTGCAGTTTGTTGACAAGATGGAAGAGCTTAGGCAAGGGAGACGTTTAAATACGTACCTCAAATTGTTAAGGCAAAACATGAACATGACTCAGCTTCAATTGTCGAAAGCAACGGATATTCCGCTAAAAACAATTCAGCAATACGAGCAGAGACAAAAAGATATAAACAAAGCCCAGACAGAGACGATATTAAAACTTTCGCGGGTTCTTTGCTGTGAGCCAAGGGAACTGATGGAAATGTAGTTTTTTCTTTTATGGGAGCTTTTCGATAAAGCTTATTTGAAAACTTTTCATATTACATTTTATTTTGATAATTCTCTAACTGGTGAAAAATGCCAACTATATTTACAACATCATCTTTTACATCAAATATGATTACATATCGCATTTGAGGAACAATAGCTTCTCTATATCCTTTCCTGGCAAGATATATGTCCCTGCACTCTGAAAACTGGAACGGATTAACTTCCAATCTGTAATAAATAACATCAATGCCGTCTAACAAATGCTTGGCGGCTTGTTCATTTTTTAGGCGATAGATTAAATGATATATAAGATTGTCAAGCAATTTATCAGCATGTTCCGTAACGTTTAATTTATAAACCATACTTTGTACGTATCCCCTCAAGTGATGTTCTGGCATCCTTTACTTGGCCCAATTCTATCTGTTTTTCAGATATTTCAATGTCTCTGTACATAGCAATCTGATTCATTGTTGTCTCATAAGTCTCCATGCTCATAATGACCATATCGCCATATCCGTTTTTGGTAATGTA
>CAVJJQ010000046.1:0-17615 GCA_963649755.1 bacterium
AAATATTGATGCGTTTTCTGTAAGTTACGCATATATTTTGCCGATACGAATAAAAATTAGCCTATTCGAATCTTGTCTACATCTGCCATTTGTAATAAAATAGCCATAACATTCAATTCCAAAGGAGCTTCAAAATGGCAGATGAAACTTTAATGCCGGCAGGCGAGAAAACCGCCGAAGAAAACACCAATTTTATTTATAACTTTATCAAAGACGATATAAAGGAAGGCGGACAGTTTGAAGGAATGACCGTTCATACCCGTTTTCCGCCCGAACCCAACGGATATTTACATATAGGACACTGCAAAGCGCTCTGCATCGATTTCGGAATGGCAGAGAAGTTCGGCGGCATATGCAATTTGAGAATGGACGACACAAACCCCGCAAAGGAAGATACCGAATACGTGGATGCCATCAAGCAGGACATTCACTGGCTCGGCTTTGACTGGGGCGACAGATTCTACTACGGTTCCGATTACTTTGAAAAGGACTATGAATATGCCGTAGAGCTCATAAAGAAAGGGCTTGCTTACGTATGTGAGCTTACTCCCGAAGAGTTTAAGGCAAACCGCGGTGACACTCAGACTCCCGCAACTTCTCCCTACAGAGACAGACCTATTGAGGAAAACCTTGCCTTATTTGAGAAAATGAAAAACGGTGAAATCGAAGAAGGAAAGATGACGCTCAGGGCAAAGATTGACCTTGCAAGCGGAAACTTCAATATGAGAGATCCCGTTATTTATCGTATACGTTTTATCAACCATCACCGTCAGGGCACAAAGTGGTGCATCTTCCCCATGTATGACTTTGCACATCCCATTCAGGATGCTCTCGAAGGAATTACCCACTCTCTCTGCTCTCTCGAATACGAGGATCATCGTCCTCTGTATGATTGGATGGTTTCAAACGTATCCATTCCCTATCACAAGCCGAGACAGATTGAATTCGCGCGTCTTGGAATCGACCACACCGTCATGAGTAAGCGTAAGCTTCGTAAGCTCGTCGAGGAGCATTATGTAACAGGTTGGGATGACCCCAGAATGCCTACCCTTTGCGGACTCAGAAGACGCGGCTACACCGCTGCTTCAATTCGCAACTTCTGTGAGTCCATCGGTGTTGCAAAGAGCACCAATATAATTGAATTTGCCGAGCTTGAAAGATGCCTTCGCGACGACTTAAATGAAACTGCAGAGCGTACAATGGCTGTTGTAAATCCCATTAAGCTCACGGTGACCAATTATCCCGAGGGAAAGACGGAGACCTTCGAAGTGGAGAATAATCCTTTGAAGCCCGAAGAGGGAACTCACGAAATAACCTTCAGCCGCAATCTTTATATAGAAAAAGAAGATTTCATGGAAGAACCAATTCCCAAATACAAGAGACTCTACCCCGGAAACGAGGTTCGTCTTAAGGGTTCATACCTTGTAACCTGCACAGGCTGTGTAAAAGACGAAAACGGTGAAGTTACCGAAGTTCTTTGTGAATACGACCCGCTTTCAAGAGGCGGAAATCCCGCTGACGGCAGAAAGGTAAAGGGGGCCACCATTCACTGGATTGACGCCGGAAACTGCATTGATGCCGAGGTTCGCCTTTACAATAACCTTTTCCTTGACCCTCAGCCCGACGGACCCGACAAGGACTTCCTTGCCTGCTTAAATCCCGACAGCTTAACGGTTCTTACAAATTGCAAGGTAGAAAAGAGAATGCTTGATGTTGCAAAGGAATTTGAGACTAAGGAGAACCGCACCGGTATCAATGCTCCCACGTTCCAGTTCATGAGAGTCGGCTTCTTCTGCATGGACAATAAGGACTCAAGTCCCGAACATCTTGTGTTTAACAGAAGCGTACTTTTAAAAGACGGCTTTAAAAAATAGTGAATTTAAAAAGGCTTCGCCATTAAACCGGCGAAGCCTTTTTTGCTATATAGGAAATTGCTCCGCAATCCCCTATATAGCAAGAAAATATATTCTCTTACTTTAACAACTCCAAGAGCTCCTTACATCTGTCCATTGTCATTTCTGCTGCCGTCTGATTATATACGGTATTTGCAAGTGAACCGCCTTCATACTCGCTCTTTGCCGCCTCTGCCTTTGTTTCCTTGTCGGAAATCCAGGTAAGCTGCTCGTTTAAAACCGTATCATAATCCGAAACATTATACTTGACGAGATTCCAAAGCTCATTTAAGCAGTTGTCTGCCGCATCATACATCTTACGGCTTTCTTCTTCCATCTCATTCTGTGTTGCGGCACTTGAAAGCGAATCCTTATGTGAATTGTAAATGCTTAAATAGTTGTTGTAGGTGCTTTCTGCTTCCTCGGCTGCAGACATGCGCTCGTAGCTGTAAATGCCTTCTTTTTGATCGACATTTTCAATAACCGGTGTTGTTAATGTATCGCTTCCGTTCACACTCCACTGAACCCAGGAATAAACATCTTCGCTAAGCTCGCTGACAGCTGCACCGGGAATGTAAACCAGGAACTTCTCGGTTCCCGTAAGTCCGTAAGCGTCATTTACGTAGGAATATCTGACACCGTCAGTTATCTCTTCGGTTCCGTTTTCTTTGTCATAAGAGATGTCAAGCATCGTCATCTCATACACATAATCCGAAACCTTTGTAAGCTCAGAAAAATGTCCGGTAAAATCTGCATTGATTACTGTTCCGTTTTCATAGCCTTCACCGGTATCGCCAAGCTCCGAGTCATGATAGTTTCCCTTGAAGCTTCCGTCTGCCTCGATATTGAAATATGTACGCCAGCCGCCTGCTCCGCTTGAAAATTCATAGGTGTACTTTGCCAAATCCGCAAGTGTATATCCGGCTTCTTCGCTCTCTTCCACGGATGTCTCGGTTGAAGTGCTTGATTCCGTACTCTCGGTCGTTTCCTTTGATGTGTCCGATTCAATCGGACTCTCCGATATACTTGCCGTATTCCCGTCGGTTTCCCCTGCGCATGCAGCAAGAACAAGACAGGATGCAACTATTAAAGGTAATGCTTTTTTCATAACGTCCTCCTCATTTGACTTTCTCGAGGCTTTATTATACGGCATTACGCTTTTATTTCAAGTAAACATTTGTTAAAAATTGCCTAAGGTTTCAGTACTTTTTTGTGAAATTGTCCATGCTCATATACACGCCTTCAAGTATGAAACAAGCTTTGCGTCTATTTTCCCGCTTGCTGCCATCTCTTCCATTATTGCAAAAGCTTCATCCTTCGGAAGCGGTTTTTTATATGGCCTGTCCGTTGCCAAAAGAGCGTCGCAGATATCCGAAACCGTCAAAATACGTGCTTCAATTGAAAGTTCGTCGGCCGTCAGATGCCTGGGATACCCTGTTCCGTTTAAATACTCATGATGCTCTACCGCCCAAATGGGTACGTCCTTGTACACCGAATTGAAATGTACCTTATTCAAAATCCGCTCCGTCATTTCGACGTGGCTTTCCATGATCAGTCTTTCTTTTTCGGTAAGAGTCCCTTTCTCTATCAAAAGCGATTCTTTTTCCTCGTCTGTAAAAAGAACGTACCTCTTACCGTCTATTATCGGCTCAAATTCAAAGGCTCTTTTTAACTCGCGTTCTTTTTCCTCATCCAGGGCACCCAATCCGTCAACGACTTCCGCAAGCCGCTGGATTTTATCAATCTTTTCTTTAAACTCGGCATATTCGCTTTCGGTTGCCCGGTGTTCAAGATACATTACCTTGTACCTTAGCCTTAATATTTCAAATCTCGTTTGTATGTCCTTTAATTTGCCGGCAAGTCTGGTTGACTTGTTCATAATCCGGGTAGGAATGGAAAGCTTACCCAGGTCGTGAAGGAGGGCGCTCAGCACAAGCTCCTCTTTACGCTCCTTTGAAAAATACTCCTCCTCAAGTCCCTTGTCATGAAGCTCATTGATATAATCCGCCAACTTCGCCGCATATACGGCAACCTGCCTTACGTGATTGGCATTATAGGGCGTACGGGTATCGATCGCCTCAGCCATGGCTTCGGTAAAGGACCACATCTGAAGCTTCATTTCCTCCAAATACCGCATGGTGGTCATTGCAATGGCCGCCTGAGAGGCAAGTGCAAGAATAATCTGCTCGTTTTCGAGGGTAAATTTGCAAAGCTTTCCCTCTTCGTCCAATGCATTGATTAACTGCATTACCCCAACGACTTCACCCGTTCCGTTAATCAAGGGTATCGACAGCAATGACTTCGTGCGAAAGCCTATGATGCCGTCATATTTCCTCGGCTCCGGGAAATTAAATTCGGGGCTTTCATAAACATCATCAATGTTTAAAGCCTTTTTTTGCCCGACGATGTACGAAAACAGGCTGTCCGGTTCAATCGGAACCGGCGGAAGATCGATTTTTTCTCCGTTTTTGCCTTTATCAATGCCCATGGACAGGGTCTTCATCACCTTAAAATGCAGGTAACCGTCTTTATTGATATACAAAGTACCGGCATCGCAGTGAGCAATTTCCATACTTGCATCCAAAATTCCGTCCAGTATTTTATTTGAGTCCTTCTCTTTCGAAAGCGCAATTCCCGTTTCAAGAACGCGCTTTAGGCAGATATTTTCCTCCATCTGCGATCAATCTCCTTTTGTCGACACTTTACTCAAGGCTTTCCCGGATAAATCTCGCTTCTATTTTGCTGTCGGTGATTAAGACCGATTCCTGATGAAAGAAAGCACATAAATCCTTTGCAACATCATTTACGATTTCTTCTTTAACATCGATAAGCGTCAAGACAAGAGTCGTTTCCTTGGCATATTCGCCGTTGTCATAAATATATCCGCCCTCTTCTATGTTAAAAGAAAAAGGAATCTTGTATGAATAACATACGTTACGCAGCAGGCTGATATACTTTTCATTCTCGAAAAGCTGCGTATTTGTGGTTTCGTCGTTTAAGCCTATGTAAATTTTGGTTTCGTTCATTTCTTTCTCCGTTTTTTAATCTTTACATAAGTTTAGGGCATTTGTTAAGTAATCGCAAGTAAGGTTTGCTTGAACATGGAAACTCCCGGAAAAGACCTGAATGCAGCCTGTCCGGGAGTTTTATTTCTTTATTTTTATTTAGAGTAGCAACTGAGAAGAATCTGTTTTACGTCGGATACATCCAGCTTCACATAGGCTTTTTTCGATATTCCGCTTGTCCTAACGGCTTCGGACGCCATTTCGTCAAGTTTGTCGTCGGGTACGCCTGCTTCCGACAGGGTCGCAGGCATACCGAGTGTTTTGTTAAATTCCTTTACTTTTTCAATCCCGAGCTCTGCCGCTTTCCGGTCATTTTCTTCCGTGACACCGAATACCTCTCTTGCAAATCTTGCAAAACGGGGAACCGTTCTTTCAGACAGGGCATGCTCCATCCATGCGGGAGTTAAAACAGCCAGGCCGACACCGTGAGTAATGTCATAATAGGCACTCACCACATGTTCGATGGGATGAACGCTCCATGCTCCGCCCTTTCCGACCGTAAGCAAATGATTTAAGCCGATTGTCGACGCCCACATCAGATTGGAACGGGCCTCATAGTTTTCGGGCTCATCAATCGCCTTACGGGCATATCTGATTACCGTCTTCATAACCGCTTCGCTGAGCACATCCGTTATATAGGCCTCATCATTAGGCTGAAAATACTGCTCCATGACATGGGACAGAATGTCTACGGCTCCTGCTGCCGTCTGCCTTGCCGGAAGTGTAAACAAATATGTCGGATCGCAGACGGAAAGCTTCGGATATAAAAGAGGATGATTGATTTCCAGCTTTTCATGCGTCTCTTCGTTGCTGATAACAGCTCCTGAATTCATCTCGGAGCCCGTAGCACATATTGTCAGAACCACAGCTATCGGCAAGGCATTTTTAACAAGGCTTCTGTCTTTTACCAAATCCCAAGGCTTTCCGTCATAACAGGCCGCAGCCGCAATGTGCTTGGACGCATCGATGGTGCTTCCGCCGCCGACAGCAAGAATAACCTGTATTTCCTTTTCCTTGCATATGGCTGTTCCCTTCTCAACAGAGGTTAACTTTGGGTTCGGCTCGATTCCGGAAAGCTCCGACACCTCAAAGTCTTTTAGAAGGTCCATGATTTTATAATAGAGGCCGCTTCTCTTAATGCTTCCGCCGCCATAGACAAGCAACACTTTTTTCCCGTATTTTGCCAGTTCTTCCGGCAGGCACTCTACCTGGTTCCTGCCAAATCTTATATCTGTCGGAATATGAAATGTAAAGTTATTCATGCTAATCTCCTTTTAGAAACTGCCTTTTTGCTAGGTTTAATGTCCCGCTTTCGCTAAGGGATTTCTGCAACCAAGTTAAATTTTTGCCTTATACCGGTCATAATGCAGTGCGCTTAAATCAACGTCCGTCTTACCGGTCGCAATCAGTTTTGCAAGCTGCTCTCCGACTGCCGGTGCAATACCGAAGCCGTGACCGTTAAAAGCACATGCCACGTAAAGTCCGGGGATTTCGTCAACAACCCCAAGAGACGGAACGCCGTCTGAGGAAGCATCCATCCATCCGGCCCAGGTACGTACAATCTTTGCGTTTGCTAAATCAGGGAAATATTTCATGATTCCCCTGCAGATACAGGGAGCCGTTTTTGATGAATTTACCGGAGTGCCATTGTCCTTGTTGTAACGCTCCAAACCTGAAGAACCTCCGAATACAAAGGAACCGTGCTTGGTCTGATGTCCGTAAAAGTCTGCCTCTGCGGTTCCGAGCATCTGGTCAAACATATGCGGCTGTGCTTCCGTAACAAGACATTCCAAAAGAGAATTGGTCATGGGAATATCTATTCCAACCGTTGTGAGAATTTCTCTTGAAGCAAGGCCTGCCGCAACAAGTACGTTCTCACCTTCGTAAACATTATTGGGAGTGATGACCTGACGGATTTTTCCTTTTACTACGCGAAGCTCCTTCACAGGCTCTCCGGTTATAAAGGTCACGCCCATCTTTCTTGCGGTCTTGTAAAAACCAAGCGTAGTCGTAAGGGGATTTGCATGTCCGTCGGTAGGACACCAGCTGGCACAAATGACCTCATCGGAAAGATAAGGATTGATTCTTCTTACCTCGTCTCCGTCAATCATCCGTACATCAAGCCCTGCACCTCTTGCATTGTCCGCAAGCTTAGTCAGTATCTCCCTGTGCTTTTCGTTCTTACCGAGACGTAAGTTTCCGTCCTGATGGTATTCACAGTCAACCTCAAGCTCCTCGGACAATGTCGGCCATAAGTTTTTGATTCCGTACATCACAAGCGCAAGCTCTCTCTCATCCCTGCCTGATTGCCTTACTCCACCGCCGTTTCTGGATGAACCACCGTTGCCGATATGGTCCGAACCCTCCAAAACGATAACATCCCTTCCCATTTTGGCAAGATAATAAGCCGTGGCACATCCGATAATTCCGCCGCCTATGATTACAACCTCTGCTTTTGTCTTCATACTATCCGTCCTCCCTTTCGTCCTTCGCCTCGTTGGCAAATATCCTCATTTCGATTGGACGCATCGGGACCCTGCTCGTTGCAGGTTCAAGCTCAGCCGGTGAGACTCCGAGCTCACGCGCCACAATACTCTTTACAAGCTTGCTGCAGGTCTGTCCCTGGCACAGTCCCATGCCGGTTCTTAGGTATCTGCGAATTTCCGTGAGGGTCCACATTCCTTCATGTACGGCCTTTCGGATTTCTCCCTTGGTAATCTCCTCGCAACGGCAGATTAACATATCATCATCCGGTCCCGGCACAAAGGGGCCGATATCTCTCGATCGATCATTTACTGCATTCATGTTACACTCCTCCTTAAACCTGTTTAAAGAACCTGGCCTTCATCGCATATTCCTTAGGAACACGCATGGTAAGAAGATTTGTTTTATCAAATACCTTAAGGCTCTTTACGGAAACCACTTCTGCATCACACAATACTTTTCCGTCTCTTCCAAGTCCCTTACCCTTTGCGCCGGCTTCCGGCAGCGGCAGAAATTCATAAGGAAGAGTCACTGTTGCGGTACCGTCTCCGCAATCCTCGTCCACGAGAAAAATTGCCTGACCCGAACAGCTTGCCACGCACATTCCGCAGTTGACGCAATCGGCTCCCTCAACGGCAATCGGAAGTGAAGTAATGTTTGCACCAATTGAAATGCAACCCTTTTTGCAGGCATCCTGACACGGATTACATGGAATATTCTGGGTACATTCGATAACAGGATGTACTCCGGACTTATGTGTCACTCCCGGAAATCTCTCGATTTCATCGTCTGCCACAAAACCGTGCAACAACAGATTCTTAGAAATCTCAATTCCTTCATCCGTCTTTTCGATTAATTTTCCCCTGTTCTTTGGAGCGAACATGCCCTGTCTGAGTCCGTCTAACGCACTGTCCAAAGAAACAAGCTCGTTATCAAGCTCGTCCTTCTCCATATATCCAAGGTACTCTGCAGCCGCAATTCCCGCCATGCGTCCTTCAATCATTGCCGAGGAAGCTTCCTCGATTCCGGACACATCACCTGCGACAAATACTCCCGGAAGTGAAGTTCTTCCGTGTTCATCACAAATCGGCACCTGGCCTCCGCGCTTCGGATTGTCTTCCATTTCACATCCTGCCATTTTCAAAAGCTGCGACATGGGAGAAAGTCCTACCGCAAGGCAAATAGTATCCACATCGAAGTGCTTCTCAGTCCCCGGTATAAACTTAAAGTTACTGTCAACCTCTGCAATGGTGACTCCGGTTACATGAGTTTCTCCCTCTGCCTTAACAATCGTATGGGATAAATAAAACGGAACTCCTGTCCGGGCTACCTTTGCGGCATGCACACCATAGCCTCCTACCCTGGGTGCCGCATCCACTAAGGCAACCACCTCACAGCCGCACTGTTCAAGCTGGAAGGAAACAACCAGGCCGACATTTCCGGAGCCAAGCATCAAAACTCTTTTTCCGGGAAGTATTCCGTGCAAATTCATCATTGTCTGGGCTGCACCTGCACCTATAACTCCCGGGAGAGTCCAGCCCGGGAAGGTAACCATATTTTCTGCGGCACCTGTTGCGATAATAATCGCATTACCCTTGAAATGTTCTACTTCGTCGCCTTTTTTCACGACGACTTCTTTATCCTGATAAAGACCGATTACCGTCGCATTCAGTACAACCTCAACTCCGGTCTCAGCCGCCTCGTCCAAAAGCTGCTGCCCTATGACAAAACCTCTTACCTTGGCGCGATGCTCCTTGGAACCAAAGAACTTGTGGATCTGCTTAAAAAGCTGTCCGCCGGGTTTTTCATTCTCATCGAAAATAACAACCTTCAGTCCCTTTTTTGCCGCCTCGATACCCGCTGACAGTCCCGAAGGACCGGCACCTACTATTATCAAGTCATATCTTTTCATCTTTCTCCTCCAGTCCTTTCGTTTACTGCTCTTCAAATGGTTTCGCCGATACTCCGTACTGTGTACGTACATCCATTCCCGCCTTAAGCGGCGTAATGCAGGTCCTGACATTCGGTTCGCCGTTTACTACCATGACACAGTCCGTACATCTTCCTATTGCACAAAAAATACCTCTCGGCTTGTGTTCCTTCTTCGTATATCGGTGCACCATGACTCCTGCAGCCTTTAATGCTACCGCAATCGGCTCTCCCTCGTAGCCTTCGATTTCTTTTCCGTCAAATGTAAATCTGACCAACGCACCCTTTTCCTGAACTCCGAGTATCGGATGCTCCTTAATTCTCTCTGACATAATCTTCCTTCCTGCTACCGGTTATCGCTGATTCCGGATAGCCTATCTGACTCTGTTATGCTAAATCCGGTTTTTCCCAAAGACGCAGTTTCTGTCCAAGGCCAAGCTCCAATGCTCTGTCGTAGCAGCGTTTTCCCCATGCCACATCCTCGACCGGCATGCCGCCTACGGAAAAAATAACAACCTGTTCATCAGACTCTCTTCCCGGCCGTTTCTCGTATATAATGTCTCCCAGATCGTACATATCACTTTTCTTTATCAGTCCGTCGTGAATCATATCCGTAAATTTGGAACCGATAATGTTATTTGCTCCAAAGGACGGATAAGGAAATTCCTCCGCCCAGGCTTCATAAAGACCGGTGTTGTCAACAACGAGTTTGCACTTGCCGGTGTCTGCCATATATTTTGAATCAAGTTCAAAACAGCTGACGCCGATAATCAAGGCTCCGGGCTTAATCCATTCTCCCTTTACAAGCGGATACGTGCTCGGATCGGTATTCCCGGAATTTGCAAATGACAAAACGTCCGTACCTCTTACAAGCTCTTCAACCGTGTCTACGGCACGAATCACCGGAATATCCGGATATTTGGCCTTTGCATATTCCACGAAAGCATCAAGTGATTTCTGCCCTCTTCCCTTTACCTTAATTTCCTTAATCTCAGGACATTCGGCTAAGATAGCCGCAAGTGAGGTTTTTCCCATTACACCGGGGCCGCAGATCCCGCAGACCTTTGCATGCTTTGGTGCTAAGTACCTTGCTCCGACACCGGGTATTGCTCCTGTTCTCATGGCACTCAGTATATTTGCCGACATAAGTGCTAACGGAGCACCCGTATCCTTGTCATTTAGCATCACGGTAAGAATAGATCTCGGTAGACCCTTCTTTTTATTTCCGCTGTTGCTTCCGTACCATTTCATTCCCGCAAGATCAAACGGTCCTCCGATATACGCCGGCATTGCCATGAATCTTCTGTCGTCTCCTTCGTCAAGGGGCATATTTGGAAAAGGGGATTCCTTTGGGAAGGACACCTGACTGCCGTGAGAATTGTGGTTTTCTCCGCCCATCACGTAATCGCCCTTATTCAGGCACTTCACGACCTCCTCCATCGCATCTATACATGCCGGCATGTCTTTTACTCCGGCCTTTATCATGTCCTCTTCGGACAAAAATATGAAATCAATTGTCGGATAAGCCATATCTGATTTCTCCTTGTAAATACCAATCTTTACTCTGTCACTTCATATACGGAGCATCCCAAAGGTTTAACGAGGTTCCGAGCCCCTTTTTAAGTGCACTTTGATAACAATCATAGCCCCAGGACAAATCCTCAAGTGCCATTCCTCCGATAGAGCACATTACTATCTCATCCCTGTTCTTTCTCCCGCAGGCTTTGCCGTTTACAATATCGCTTAGGTTAATAACCCGTTCCCTCTCTATCTGCTTAGTCTCCACCAGATGTACAAAGTGAATTCCCATGATGACCCATTCGCGCTTGTTTCCGAAAGCATCTACAGGGCCTCTCGCAATAAAGTTGCTCAAATACTTCTGATACATTCCGTAGTTGTCCACTACCATTGTAGTCTTTAAAAAGTCTGCATATTTTCGATAAAGAAAAGAACCCAGGCTAAATACGGTTGCTCCCTTTTTAAACCATTCAAGATGGAACTCTTCCATATTTTCCTTTGAGACCGACATGGCCTCCGATACGACATCTGCATCACGACAGGCCTCCTCGAGACTACCGCAAATCTCAATCTCCTTTACCTGCGGATAAGTTTTTTCAATAAATTCCTTCATGGCGAGTGCCGTCTTTGACGTCTTTGAACTTCCTCTTAATTTGATCTTTTTAATATTGGGGAGCACCTCCATGAAACACATAAGTGCACACCTATTGATAACTCCCGGGCCAATCAGGGACAATACCTCAGAGTCCTTATTGGCAAGGTAGGTGGCAGCCATTGCAGGCATTGCTCCGGTCCGCATGGCGGAAAGAAGATTTGCTGACATAATTGCCTTCGGTGCACCGGTATCCACATCGGAAAGTGTCACCATCAAAATGGAGCGCGGCAGCCCCAGTGCCGAATTGTGACTGTTTGAACCGTAAAACTTCTGTCCGGCTATATGAAATCTGCCTCCCAGATATGCAGGCATTGCCATAAATCTCCTATCCGGTCCGTCATCTAAGGGAAAGCCCTCGATATCGGACTTTTGCGGAAAGTTCATCTGCAATCCGTGCTCATCCGCCTTGGGACCTCCCAGTAAAAAATCTTTTTTCCCAAAGAGGGACATCGTGTCCCTCATGGTCTCTATACATTTCGCCGCATCCAAAACTCCGGCTTCAATCATGTCTTTTTCATTAAGATATAAGAAATCTATCCTCGGATAATCCATTTTTCTTTCCTCCAGACGATGCCTGTGTTTACGTTAAGCCGGCGATTACTGTTTTAATTTGGTCCACATTTCGTCATAGATTGCCAGCGTGTCGGTATCGAGATAGCTTACGAATTCGCCGCTTTCAATAACCTCTGCCGGAACATTCTTGGCTTCGTTATTTACGTAATCCTCACCCATCAGCTCGAGTGCGGCCTTGTTCGGGCAAAGATATGGGAAGTCCTCAATATTCATCTTTGCGGCTTCAGCGGACAGCATGTAGTTAATAAATTCCATAGCGCTGTCGTATTTCTTCGTTCCCTTAGGAATTACCCAGTTATCAAGAAATACATAGGCGCCTTCGGTAGGATAAACAATCTTAATGTCAGGATTTTCATCCATGGCAAGTGCGACCTCTGCCGACCAGATCATTCCTACGGTACAGTCACCGGAAATAAGAGCCGATTTGGGAGAGTCGGAATCATACAGCTTTACATTGTCCTTAAGTGTCAGAATCTTTTCCTCAACCTGTGCCAGAGTATCCGGATCGGTCTCGTTCATGGACAATCCCATGGAACGCTCCGTCATACCGATTACAGCCCTGTAATCATCAAGCACTACCAGCTGATTCTTTAAGGATTCATCAAACAAATCTGCATAGGATGTAATTTCTTTTTCAACCTTTGCCGTATTTACCGCAATGCAGGCTACACCACCCTCGTAGGGAACACTGTAAACATTTCCGGGATCGTAGCTTTCATCCAGATAGGCTTCGTCTATATTTGAAAGGTTCGTAAGTTTTTCTTTATCCAAAGGTTCAAGCTTGCCCTGCGCAATCAGATATTCAACCGCATAATCGGAAGGCTGAATGACGTCATAGGCACCCTCTGATTCGGACTTCAGCTTGGCAAGCATATCTTCGTTGGACGAATATGTCGATACATTTACCTTGATGCCGGTCTCTTCCTCGAAAGCACTGATTGCCGCATCGGAAACATATTCCGTCCAGACAAACACATTGATTTCGCCGTTTTGGCCCTTTTCCGCGGATTCGCCGCAGCCTGCCAGCATGGAACATGCCATCACCAACGTCATCATTAAACCTAAAAATCTTCTTTTCATAACTTTTTTCCTCCTTTTATCTAACTGTTTTTTTAATATTCCATTTGCCTCAGAATTACGAGGTTACCGCAGTTTCTTCTTATGAAATAAGTCTCCCTGCGTAATCAGCACAAATAAAATAGTTCCTACCAGAATCAGCGTCGAAAGTGCATTGACGTCCGGCGCCACACCGCTCTTTACGCTTTCCATAACCTTAAGCGGGTAGGTTTTGGTCTGGCCGTATACGAAATAGCTGATGATGACATCATCTATGGAAAGGGTAAACGCCAGTAAGGCACCTCCTAAAATTCCCGGTGCAAGCACCGGAAGTGTTATTTCAAAAAAGGTTACAAGGCGGTTGGCTCCCAGATCCATGCTTGCCTCCTCAATGGAGCTGTCGTATCCTGCCAGCCTTGCCCTTACATTGAAGATGACAAAGGGAATGCAGAACGTTACATGAGCCAGTATCAGCGTCAGCATGCCTCGTGGGATGTTGACCTTTGCAAATATTGTCAAAAGCGAAATCCCAAGTACAATCTCCGGAATGACTACCGGTATGTACAGAAGTCCGTCAATAATTGCCTTTCCCCTGAATTTATAGCGGTACATTCCGATGGCACCGATTGACCCGATAATTGTTGCAAGAAGTGTACTCACCACCGCAATTATCATGGTATTGCCAAAGGAACTAAGTAACGACGTGTTGTCCCAGAGCTTCACATACCAGTCAAGGGTAAAACCCTTCCAGCTCATATACGGCTTCGTGGTCGTTGCATTAAATGAATTCGCCACGATTACGGAGATCGGTAAAAACAAAAACAGATAAACCAGTGTGCAGAATGCAACGCTTATTCTTTTCTTTCTCTTTTCTTTCTTTTTCCTCTTCATCCGTCTACACTCCCAATGCATCCATGTCTCCGCCGATCTTCTGGTAAATCTTCACCAAAATCAGCGTCACAATAATCAGGACAATCGATAACGCCGCTCCCAATGGCCAGTTATTGCCGCTCTGGAACTGCCTTTCTATCAGGTTCCCGATTACATCGGAATTTCCGCCTCCTAAGATATCCGAGACAAAGAAATAACCGAGGCACGGAATAAATACCATCAGGCTGCCCGAGAAGATACCGCCGGAAGTTAGCGGAAGTATTACCTCAAAAAAGGTATTAACCGGCTTTGCGCCAAGGTCCGAAGAAGCCTCAAGTAAGGATCCGTCCAGTTTCTCTATTGCCGTATAAAGCGGTAATATCATAAACGGAATCAGACAGTACACCATGCCGAGAATCGTCGTGCCCTGTTTATAAAGAAAATCAACCGGCTCACTCACGAGATGAAGCTTCATAAGTATCCCGTTGATCCAGCCACTGCTTCCCAGTAAATTTCGCCATCCGTATATCCGGATCAGTGAATTCGTCCAAAACGGAATGATTACGAGCATATATAAAATCTTTTTCTTTTTACTCTTAGTCCTTGCAATCACATAGGAAAACGGATATCCGACCAGGATGCAGATTACCGTCGTGATAAGGGCTATCGCCAGGGACTGCACGTAGATTCTTAAATAGTCTGCGTTAAAAAGCCTCACATAATTGTCGAAAGAAAACCGGTACACGACATTGTAATATTGGTCAATCGAGCAAAAACTCATCACGGCCACATAGATTAAAGGAACCGCTACTAACAGGACCATAATCAGTGTCACCGGACCGACTGTAATCAGTGCCGGCAGCGTATTTGACCTAAACTCGTGCTTTGATTTTATTTTTCCCATAAAGCACCTCCATGGCTAAGCCAGTTTTATATTGTTCAGCTCTTCGAAAATATAATGGCTTTCATTGTGAATCAGCACTGCGTCATTCGGATCCCAGTAAGGAAAGCATCTGCTTCCTATTGCCGGAAGATCCTGTCCCGCCAGGCGCTCTATTTTCAGCTCATTGCCATTCGGAAGAGAAACAATACATTTCAGTACCGAGCCTACATAGATGTAATCCTTTACCTGGGCAGCAAGTTCAAAGCCTTTCACAGGTGTCATGGCGAATTTCATTTTCTCGGGTCTCACGGAAATCGATGCATACTCGAGTAAAGAAAAATCGTCCGGACATTTTACGGATACTGCTCCGTTCTCCAGTGTCAGGGTTGCAATTCCGTCCTCAATCCTCGTAATACAGCCGTCATAGATGTTTGTTTCTCCTATGAAGGTTGCAACAAACTTTGTTGAAGGATGTTCGTAAATTTCAGTGGGAGTAGCAAGCTGATCGATGATTCCGTCGTGCATAACGGCAATCCGGTCGCTCATGGTCAAAGCCTCCTCCTGGTCATGGGTGACATAAATAAAGGTAATGTTCAGCTTTTTCTGCAATCTTTTAAGCTCTAACTGCATCTGTTTCCTAAGCTTAAGATCCAGGGCTCCAAGCGGCTCATCTAAAAGAAGTACACGGGGTTTGTTAATCAGTGCTCTTGCAATGGCAACCCTCTGTCTCTGTCCTCCTGACATCTGCGAAGGATATCTTTTTTCAAACCCGTTAAGCTGCACCATTTCCATCATTTCAGCTACACGTTCCTTGATTTCAGCCTTTGGAACCTTCTTCATCTTTAAGCCGTATGCAATGTTGTCATATATGGTCTTGTGCGGAAAAAGCGCATAGGATTGAAAAACCGTATTGACGTTCCTTTCAAAAGGCTCCTTGTCCTCGACCCTCTCTCCTTCCACCGTAATCGTGCCCGACGTAGGCTCCTCAAAGCCTGCAATCATTCTCAGGGTTGTTGTTTTTCCGCATCCGGAAGACCCAAGCAGCGTCAGAAACTCGCCCTCTTCTATGGAAAGGTTTAAATCCTTTACCACGTGATTGGTCCCGTATATTTTGTTTACGCCTTTTATTTCAACTATTTTGCCCATCTGCTCACCTCGTTGTCACAAAGCATCTCTCTGTGGGTTAAAGTGCTTTTGTTCCTCTTTCACCTGTCCTGATTCGAACCACATCCTCCACATCACGTATGAAGATTTTTCCGTCTCCGACATGACCCGTAATACAGGTTTCCCTAACCTTCTCAATGATTGTTTCCACGTCCTTGTCGTCAACGACAACCTCAACCTTTACCTTGGGAAGAAGGTTGATCGTCGTCTTAAATCCGCGGATTTCATTGACAGTCTCTTCCGTATCCGAGGAAATACCCTTCTGGGTTCCGCAGCCCATTACCGTAGACAGGGTCATTCCTCCGCAGTTAATGTCGTCCAAAATTTTCTTTACGTCTTCAAGCTTCTCCGGTCTGATTAAAATTGCCAGTTCTTTCATAAATCCATCCTTTCCCGACTGATACACAAAAGGGGCCTATCCGATTCGGATAAGCCCCTTTGCTTGTGCTTTGTGTTTGTGAATTTTTATTTTTCATGACTTTAGCGCATTAAGTTTGTGAGTTCAATTCTTCTGTTTTACCATTTTTCTACCACCAAAGTAGTACGTTTTAAAAGATTTTCCGAATCTTTACCGGTTTGGCCGGCGTCATTCGAACTCCTTTACCCTCTTAAAAAGCTGTACACGATTTTTGATTTCCAGCTTCCGGTATATATTCAGGATGTGTTTTTTTAACGTATTGGGTGTGATGACAAGCTCCTCGCATATCTGTGCATTGCTTTTTCCCGACATAAGTTCTTTCAGTATGCTGTGCTCGCGTTTCGTAAGGTCGTACTTTTCCGCGGCCTCCGTCACAGTCATCTTGTCCATTCCGTTTTCCTCGGACAGGAAATTCTGCTCCAAACGGTAGGCAAGGTGATCCTTCAGCATGTCCAGGATGAAAATATCATCATAATGAAAATCCTCTTTCCCGATTGTACGGTAAAAGGTAATTACTCCCAAGAACCTCTTATGCCTTGCAATTATCATCTGAAGGGCATAATGCCAGTTGTTGGGCTTGTAAACCTTCCGGTAATAATCCGTTTGAATCCTCGCCTCATCGGATATAATGTCCGTCTCCCTGTATATCAGCATCTTACCGCCTGCCATAATTCCCCTGCTGTAATCAATGTCTTCATACATTTCCGAGAGATCGACATCACAATTATACGTAACAGGGTTACAAAGAAGCTTTCCCTCTTCTCTTGATGCCATATAGAAATCGGCACTGTCAAAATCCAGGACCATCTTAAGCTGCTCTAACAATTCACGGCGCATATCTTCAAAGTTTTCCGTCGTATAGATCTTGTAGATGATATTGTTTAGTATCATCCAGTCATTGGTTTCCATTTTCTTCATAAGCTTCACCCCTTTACATAACCTATCCAAAAATGTCTGTTTAAACGTCTTTCAGGCTTGCAGACTACGTAGAAGATTGCGGTGCAATTTCCTATATAGAAATAGTTTCGCTTGCGAAACTCTCACGCGCCGAACGCGCCCTCTCCGTCCTCGCTTCGCTCGGCCACCTCTCCCAAAGGGAGAGGCAAGT
>CAVJJQ010000047.1:0-17584 GCA_963649755.1 bacterium
AGCTGTCACCGAAGGTGACTGAGAGGGACTTGGCTCTCCCACGCGGAGCAATTTCTATATAGCAAAAAAACTCTATGGAAGCTATGTCCATAGAGTTCTTAAATAATATTGTCAAAAAATATTTGCCGCGGATTAAACCGGATTGCCGTTTTGGCGCTTTGGTAAACTAATAGATCACTACCGCCCTGCTTCCCATCTTTGCAAAGATGTCTTCAAAGGTTTCTTTATCTATCGTCGTTTCACCGTACAAGGGGTCTTCGATTGTGACCGTATCCGAAGTATATCCGCTTAGTACCATGCAGTGAAGATTATAGTAATACCCTTCAAGGCTTGGATAAACTTCACCGGACCAATACACAGGTTCCTCCCAGCCTATCGTTCCCCAAACGATACACGGATTTCCGTTTGCCACTTCCGTGTACAAAGCTTCCGGTTCTGAACCGGTCAGGTTTTTATATGTGATATTTAAGTCATTTGCCTCACTGAAATTGTCTATTGTCTTGCAGATGCAGCCCGCGAAGCAATACCATCCGTTTTCTTCGCTTCTCGGATTTCCGAGGAAGGCTTCCTCCCCGCCGTTTAAATCTTCCCATTTGGTAGTCTTTGGAAGATAATTGTCGGCTATATCGCATTTATCCGCTTCATAGCCTCTGTAATTTAAACACATTGTGAGTGATGTTACTTCACATCCGCAGGGAAGCTCCGGAAGCTGGCTGATACACTCTACATTTAAGCCTGCCGACTCGGGAAGCGTTGGCTTATTTGCTATGTTTGCTTCGGTATCGATGACGGCAAGCTCATTATTTGCCTCATTATCTTTAAGCGTTTTTTCTTCCTCTAAAGCTTTTAATACACTTTCCGTATCAAGAAGCCTCGAGTGATCACTTGCATCGTACTTCAAAAGAAGCTTTACACAGAATTGCGAAATCAATTCAAGCCCGGAGGTGTCATCCGAAACCGCGTTTCCGCACCCGCTTATTAAAATACACAGCGAAGCAGTAATCGCAAAAAGAACATTTTTCTTTGACATTTATATTCCTTAAATCAGCCCGGTTATCAGGATTATCAAAATAAGAATCGGAAGTACGAACATGAAGTACGGTCTGAGCCATTTTGCAATCTTAAGGCCGGACCCTGTATTTGCCTCTTCTATGTACTTATCAAAGCCCCAACCCCACTTGGTGACGCAGAACGACAGGTAAATAAGCGAACCGATTGGAAGAAGGAGGTTACTTACTATGAAATCTTCGCTGTCCAAAACATCTCTGTCCCCAATCAAGTGTAAATCACTCCACACATTGTAGCCGAGTACGCAGGGAAGACTCAATACAAGCACAATAACACAGTTGATAATTGAGGCTTTCTTTCTCGACATACCGAACATATCCATGCAGAAAGAAATGATATTTTCAAATACCGCAATTACGGTAGAAAAGCTTGCAAAGGTCATAAACAAGAAAAACAAAGTTCCCCAAAGTCTGCCGCCTGCCATATTTACGAAAACATTGGGCAGGGTGACAAAAATAAGTGACGGACCGGCATCCGCCTCAACGCCGAAGCTGAAGCAGGCAGGGAAGATGATGAGTCCGGCACAGATAGCCACAAAGGTATCGAGTGCGCAGATTCTAACGCTTTCTCCGGCAAGTGTATGATCCTTGCTCATATAACTTCCGAAGATTTCCATTGCGGCAACGCCAAGGCTCAAAGTAAAGAATGACTGGTTCATTGCGGCGGAAATAACATTGAAAATGCCGACATCCTTAACTCTTTCAACACTGGGAACAAGGTAAAACTTAATACCCTCTGCGGCACCGGAAAGAGTAAAGCTGTGTACTACAAGTACTACAATAAGTACCAGTAAGGCTGTCATCATGATCTTACTGATTCTTTCAAGGCCCTTTTCAAGACCGATACTGCAGACTATAAAGCCAAGCGCGACGATAATTACCATCCAAATGCACATTTCGACGGGGGCAGCAAGAAGTGATGAGAAAACGGATCCGACAGCCTCGGTGTCCATTCCCTTAGTAAAGGTTCCGGTTAAAAACTTAAAGAAATACGAAAGCATCCATCCCGATACAGTCGTGTAATACATCATGAGCATGAGACATCCGAAAATTGCCACATACCCGTGTATATGCCACTTGCTCTTGGGCTTCTCCAAAGCCTTATAGGCAAGAACCGCACTCTTCCTGCTTGCACGTCCCACGGCAAGCTCCATTGTAAGAACAGGAACTCCCATGATGATCAAAAACAGCAGATAAAATGCTACAAAAATACCTCCGCCGTTCTGTCCGGTTATGTACGGAAATCTCCATACGTTTCCGATTCCGATGGCGCAGCCTGCACTTACGAGTAGGAAGCCGAGCCTTGAACCAAATGATTCGCGCTTCATAAAGCAAAAATCTCCTTAAAACTTAATGATACCGGATTGCCGGACTCTACATGCTCCGGCAATCCCACAATCACCTATTGTACTGTTATTTTTCGAATCGGTAAAGACTTAAATCAATCTCCCGTCTCTATTACGAAATGACTACCGTCTTTTTCTTTCTTTACTTTAATCTGGCAGGGGATACTGTCAATAAGCTCTTCTCTGTGGCTGATAATGCCGACAAGCTTATTGGTATCGAACAGCTTTACCAAAACATCCATGGTCGATTCAACGGAACCTTTATCAAGCGTTCCGAAACCTTCATCTATAAACAAAGCGTCCATCTGAATTCCGCCTAAGTTTGAAGAAACCGTATCCGAAAGTCCCAGCGCAAGGCTCAGTGAAGCCTTAAAGCTTTCTCCGCCCGACAAATTTCCGGCGGGTCTTCTGTGCCCCGTGAAATTATCAAGTACTTCCAAGTCAAGAAATGTGTTTGACTGAAGGCCCAAAGAATTTTCCTGTCTGAAAAGTTCAAACTGTCCGTCGCTCATGGGCTTTAATCGCCTGTTTGCGGCAGCGATAATGCCGTCAAAGCCTGCGGCCTGAACGAACTGTTCCAAGGTAATCTTTCCCGCCCCCGTAGTTCCTCTTACAAGCTTGTTTAATCTCGTGTACACTGCGAAGTCGTGAGTGTGCTTATCGTAAAGCTTTCTGCGATCCGTAATGTTTGTAAACTTATCCGAATTATTCTTAATACGATTTTGCGTGTTATTAAGGTCGGCTCTTATTTCGTTTACTTCCGTTTCAAGTGCCGTTTTTTTAACCTTCAGCTCATCGACATTCTCTATTGACTTACCCTTGCATTCTTTTTCAAGGCTCTGCATACGTGCTTTGCACTCAGAAACTTTTGTCTCATATTCCTTTATGCTGTCTTCGCTTCTTTTTATCGAAGCTTCATCCGTAAGAAAAGCAACAAACTCATCTTCGAATTCAAATCCGTTTTCTTTAAGAGTATTTAAAAAATCGGCTTTTTTCTTAACCTCGTCGGCTTCAATCTCAAAAAGTCCGTCTTTAAGTGTCTTTACGGTCGCAAAAGCTTCCGCAGAATGCTTTGAAGCCTTGTCAAATGCATCCTTGGCATTTTCGATGTCGGATAAAATCTTTTGTGCTTGGTTTCTTAACAATGTAAGCTTTTCGTTTGCACTCTCCCAATCCTCGAAGCCAAGCTTACCCATTTCATCAAGTGCGGATTCGTCTCCCGCTATAATTGAGTCAGTTAAAGAAACCTGCTTATCAATGTTTTCTTTCTCACTCTTAAGGCTTTCCGTTTCAACATTTCTTGCCTTTTCAAGAGCTTCTTCGTAGGATTTCAGTTTTTTACAATCGGTTTGAATCTTCGAAATTTCCGAGGCATTAAGACGAATCTTTTCTTTTATCGCTTCGCCCTTGCCTTCGATTTCATCTGCCGCTTCTTTCAAAGACATATCCGCGGAATCTACGCCGATTTCCGGATTAATAAGGCACTCGGCAATCTTCTTCCTAAGTGTTTCGCAATCCGCCTTGAATGAGGCTATCAATACATCGATTTCGGAACGCTTTTCATCCTTACGCTTACGATTTTCTTCCTCTGTCCTTTTTAAGGCTTCAACCTGTTCTTCGGAAACCGAATCTTTGGGAAGAACGGCCGGTTCGGGATGATGAATCGATCCGCAAACCGGACACTTTTCATCGTCTTTAAGCCCTTTTGCCAAAATACCGGCTCTGCAGTTGTCAAGAATATTCTCGGCCTTTCTCCTTGCATCCTCGGAAAGTTCATATTCGGCCTTAATGGCTTTAAATTCGCCTTGTTCTTTTACGATTTTCTCTCGTCTGCCGGTAAGGCTCACAACCTCGGTATTGCAAATATTGTTAATATCGTTAAGTAACTTTTTAAGTTCACTGTCTCTGTTCTGTAAAGACAATAGGTTTACGTCGCACCCCTTAAGCTTTGCCGCCTCGTCTGTATAAAAAACAATTTTTTCTTTTAGCTTTGTTTCTTTATCCGTAAATTCCGAAAGTTTTTTTGAAAGTGCATTCTTGTATTCCTTAGCTTTTTTTAGTTCACTTGTTAAGGCATCGCGCCTTGTGTATTTTTCTTTTTCGCGCTCTATTTCATCCGCCTTCTTTGAAAGTAAATCTGCTTCGGGCTTCTTTTCATTAAGGACTTTAAAATCCGCATCGGCTTTGTCCGCACTTTCCTTTGCCTGCATGGCATCCGCTGTACGGCTCGTTATTTCTGCCTTGCGCTTTGAAATCTCGCTTACCTTTCCCTGCCAAAGGGTGTACGAAGGCTTTACAAACCTTACAGCCTTAATCTGCCTGTCCGTATGCTCTCTCAAACTTTCAATTTCAGGGGCTTTCTCATCAAGTTTGATCTTTTCTTCGCTTAAGGTTAAATACTCTCTGATACGCGCGTTTGAAGCATCAAGAAGAGTAATCGTTTCCTCTTCTTTCTTAAGCTCCGCGTCCTTAACGGCAAGACTGTTTTTTAAAGTCTCTGCCTCGGCACTGTCCTTTAAAACAATATCGTTTATGAGATTTAACATCTCGTCAATATTCCAGGCGTTTTTAGACGTGTTTGCCTTTTCCTTTAGCTCTGAAAGCAGTAAAGACGAATCCGTCCCCTCCGGTGCATCCACGTCACTGAAATACTGAATGATGCTGTTTTCGACGGAAATTTTTTGATCTTCACTTTCTCTGACCTTATCTCCAAGTTTAAATTCAATCGCCTTGTAAGGATCGGACATGAAAATGGTTCTTAAAATGTTCGTCCTGTCATCGGTCTTTGCATCAAGCACTTCCCTGAACTCGCCCTGAGCAATCATCGCAATCTGCTTAAACTGCTTTTCGTTTATGGAAAGCAGCTTCTCTATGGCCTCGTTAACCTTTTTGGTACCCTCTATGGGGATTTCCCCGTCTTCATAAAGAACAGCTTCCGAGGGCTGAGTTTTTGTTCCTTCGCCTCGCAGCTTGTTTCTTTCATATTCCGGAGTCCTGTACACGTGAAAATTTCGGCCCCGGTGCGAAAAATAAAAATCAACGTAACTTTTTACATCGTCTTTGGCATATTCGCTTCGCAAATTTTTATTGTCTCTGTAGCTTCCGCTGGTAGTCCCGTACAAGGCAAAAGAAATTGCATCGAAGATTGTTGTTTTTCCCGCGCCGGTATTGCCCGAAATCAGGAACAGACCCTGACTGTCAAAGCTTGTAAAATCAATTTCCGGCATAGTCCCGGCGTAAGGCCCGAAGGCACTGATGATGAGCTTAATCGGCTTCAAGAATTCCTACCTCCCCTGCAATTTTCTTCATGATTTCCATTTCTTCATCGCTTATGTCCGTACCGTACATTTTCCTGTAAAAGTCCGTAATCAGCTCGTCATATGACCGATTCACGGCAATCTCCGAAATGTTAACATTGTCAATCGACTGTGTATGGGAATTGTCGTAATCGATTCTCACGGTATTGGGATATGTCTGCTGAAATATCCCCATTGCACCGCTTATAACGTCCTCATCCGTAAGCGTTGCATAAATAAAATCATCGTTATTGCATACGTTTTTCGTATCAAGAAGGTCCTTAAGCTGACCCTTTAAATGGCGCAAATCACGCATCGGCTTAAGTTCACGCAAGGATATATCAATTTCTCCCTTATCAGAAAGTGTAATGATAGGAACGGATTTAGTATTATTTACTTCGCTTAGGGAATATTTTAGAGGCGAACCTGAATACCTTACCTCCTTGCGGCCTACGGATTGCGGTCCGTGAATATGTCCAAGGGCCGCATAGTCAAAAGCATCAAATACGTCGTAACCGATTCTCTCAACCATACCGACGGCCTGCATATCAACAGTCCGAGCCGACATTCCCTCTGAGCCGGAAAGCACGGGATTACTCTCTCCGCATACAAACTGATGCGAAACGATGATGTTTCGTTCACTTGTGTCAATGTTAGCCTTATCGATTACAAGTCTTACCGCATCATCGTAGTTTTCGATTGTTTCATCCGGATAGAAATGTCTCACCGCGGATGCCTTTACGAACGGCAAAAGAAAAATGTTGATTTTCCCGTAGTCGTCCTCAAGAGTTCTCTTAAAAAGCTCACCCGTGAAAAGAGATGATATGAATATCCCGTTTGACTCAAAAAGCGAGCTGCCGAAATTGAGTCTTTCATCCGAGTCATGATTTCCGCTGATTATAAAGGTCTTAATCTTTCTTTCCGAAAGGGTCTTTATAAACCAATCCAGTAAAAGCGTGGCTTTTTCACTCGGAACCGACTTGTCATAAATATCTCCCGCAATCAGCAAAGCATCCACAGACTCTTCTTTAATGATTTCAAGAATCTCTTCAAGAATGTATTTCTGATCTTCAATCAATTCAAACTCGCATAACGATTTCCCGAGATGAAGATCTCCCAAATGCATAAATTTCATAGCTAACCCCCGGCAACCTCAATACTTATCAGAATAAATGAATCTTATTCACCATATGAATGAAATCTGTGTTTCCCCTGGTCTTTGAGAACATATCAAGAATCTTGTCTACGCTCTCTTCCGGGCGAAGACCGTTGATGCCTCTTCTAAGGGTATTTGTGGCATCAAGCTCCTCCTTGGAAAGCAGCAAGTCATCTCGTCTCGTGCCGGACTTTGCAATATCAATGGCAGGGAAGATGCGCTTTTCGGAAAGCTTTCTGTCAAGAACCATTTCCATGTTGCCGGTACCTTTAAACTCCTCGTAAACGACGTCGTCCATCTTCGAACCGGTATCCACCAAAGCCGTTGCCAGAATGGTAAGGCTTCCGCCCTCTCTCATGTTTCTTGCGGCACCGAAGAACCTCTTCGGCATATGGAGTGCAGCCGGGTCGAGACCGCCTGAAAGTGTACGGCCTGACGGCGGTACGCAAAGGTTGTATGCCCTTGTAAGGCGGGTGATACTGTCAAGCAGGATCATAACGTCCTTGTGCATTTCGACAAGTCTCTTGGCACGCTCTATCACTATCTCAGAAACTCTCTTGTGATGCTCCGGAAGTTCATCGAAGGTCGAAGAAACGACCTCGACATTGGGGCCCAAAATAGCTTCCTTGATGTCAGTTACTTCCTCGGGACGCTCATCAATCAAAAGAATAATCAAATGAATTTCGGGATTGTTTCTTTTTACCGATTTGGCAACCTCTTTTAAGAGCGTCGTCTTTCCGGCTTTCGGAGGAGAAACAATCAAACCTCTCTGTCCCTTGCCGACGGGGCTTAATAAGTCCATAACCCTCATGGCAACCGATGCGCCGGGAGTTTCAAGACTGATACGGTTATTGGGGAAAATAGGAGTCATCGTCTCGAAGCTTGCCCTTTTCTTAAGGTCATCGGGTGCAAGTTCATTAACAGATTGAATCGTAAGAAGTGCCGAAAATTTATCGTTGCTTCCCTTCACCTTTGTCGTACCCGTGATAATATCTCCGTTTCTAAGACCGAAACGTCTGATCATGCCCGGGGCCACATAAACGTCATCTTCGCCCGGAAGATAATTATTGCAGCGCATGAAGCCAAAGCTGTCCTGCATAATTTCAAGAACTCCGGTAACCACGATACCGCTGTCCTGATTTTTTTCTTCTTCCTCTTTTGCCTTCTTTTCCAGGAACTGCTGCTTGATTTCATCCGGCGTAACTCCGGGGTTCAATGCAGCCGCGCGTACAAAGGCTTCCTCGATGGCTTTCTTTGCCGCCTCGTCCGAAGCCCCTATGTCGGTTCTCCTGTTTTCGGTTTTTGCAGGCTCGGTTAATGTCTCATCCCGAGACATTTCTCTTTCTTCTGATTTTTCCGTTTCAATTTTTGAAGACTCATCCAAAATCAAAATCTTTTTGCGTCTGATTGGCTTCTTTGAATCAACTGACGAAGCTACAGATGACGCAGATGCTTCCAAATCTCCTGCCGCATTTTCAGGCGCACCTGTCTCAGGCTTTTCTGAACTGTTTTCTGCGCCTGACCGGGTCATTGGTGCTTCTTCAAAAGTCTTTACCTTATGACCCTTGCTTCGTGGCTTTTTTTCTTTTTCCGCTTGAGGCTCTTCATTTACCGTATTAGTCTCTGCGGCTTCCTTTGCCATGCCGGCCTCCATCGCTCCGACATTGCGGGCCTTAGCCTCGGTTTCGTCCAACAGGACAAGCATTTCAATTACCTGCCCCTTACTCATGCTGGACGCACCTTTGATTCCTCTGATCTTGGCTATTGCCCTTAAATCCTTAATTGCCAGTGTTTCGTACTTTTCTCTCATTTAAACCTCCCGAAGAATAAAGTAAACAAATTGGAATACTTATCGTGATTCGGATTAAACCGATTTGATAAATGCCGTCCTCGATAAAAAAACGAGGAACCAATCCTGATTAAGGCGATACCGCCCTACTTTGATTTTGTGAATGACGCATAAACAATAATAAGATACCGGATTGCTACGTGCTTCGCACTCCCGCAATCCTACGCCTCAAAAGGTCCACTGGACCTTTTTCGACATGCTTGGCAAAACATTCGTAATCCGCTCATTTTTCTTCGAAAAATGGCTACTTACTCATGTTTGGGCGGGTCTCAAGGTCAAAACTTCTCTTGCAAGTAAACTTGCACCGAAGTTTTGGACTTTTCGACCCTGGTATCATAATATTAAAAAAGCAAAGGGTTTTCAATAACAAATTTATTTAAAACCCTCTGCTAAAACGTTTGTGTTATTTTGAATGAGTAATTTACTGTCAATCACTAAAAAGCGGTGTCGAAAGATATCTGTCACCTGTGTCGGGTAATAATACCACAATATTCTTGCCTTTATTCTCGGGGCGTTTACTCAGTTCAATGGCTGCCCATGCGGCTGCACCCGATGATATACCTACTAAAATTCCTTCACTTTTGCCTATAAGTCTGCCTATTTCGAAAGCCGCGTCATCTTCGACCGGGATAATTTCGTCGTAAATCCTGGTATTGAGCACTTCAGGTACGAAGTTAGCGCCGATACCCTGAATCTTGTGAGGTCCTGCAACGCCTTTGCCAAGCATCTGTGATGAGGCAGGTTCTACAGCTACGATCTTAACATTTGGGTTCTTTCCCTTAAGAAACTCACCGACGCCCGTAATAGTGCCGCCTGTACCGACTCCTGCCACGAAGATATCCACCGCTCCGTCTGTATCATTCCAGATTTCAGGACCGGTAGTAGCCTTGTGTGCGGCCGAATTCGCCGGATTTACAAACTGTCCCGGGATAAAAGAATTGGGATATTCCTTGGCTAGCTCTTCTGCCTTGTCCACAGCACCCTTCATGCCCTTCGCTCCGTCTGAAAGCACCAGCTCTGCGCCGTAAGCTTTCATGATCTGACAACGCTCAACCGACATGGTATCCGGCATTACTATGATGATGCGGTACCCTCTTGCCGCTGCAACCGATGCAAGGCCGATGCCGGTATTGCCGGAAGTAGGCTCGATAATAACCGTATCCTTGTTAATCTTACCCTCTGCCTCTGCTCTATCAAGCATAGCCTTAGCGACTCTGTCTTTTGACGAGCCTGCCGGATTAAGGTATTCAAGCTTTGCATATATCTTGGCCTGAAGGCTTAACTTCTTCTCAATATTTGAAAGTTCCAAAAGCGGTGTCCCGCCTATCAGCTGATCCGCCGATGTATAAATTTTGCTCATTTTTGTGTCCTCCGTATTTATAATACTAAAAGACACCGGATAATCAAGGTATCAGCCTTGATTTGAAGCATTTTTCTTTTTATAAATAAAGAAAAATGTTCCCGCGCCTATTGCCACAACAGCAAGTGCTATCCAAGGCCATATGAGTTTATTGTTTTCAGGCGTCTCAAGAACGCCGGAGTCCGAAATGAAAGCTGCAAGAGGAGTTTCGCCGTCTTCAAAGATCAATTGATAAACAACATCCGCCTCGCCCAAAGCTTCAAACTTTCCGGCTTCGGTGCTCTCGTTTTGAAGAATTACGACATTTTCGGATTCGTCAACGGTCCCCAGATAAAAAGTTCTGTTATCGGTCTTAAGTTCATCCGGAATGTCAAAAGAAATCTCATTTGAATCAGGCAATATATAAGATGCCGTCTGAATATTTTCATCAAGAGCTCTTATTTTCGCAATCGCTTCATCCAATTTTGTTACGTTCTCTGCCTGTATTTCCAATTCGTCTTTGATGATGCTCTCGTAAGTTTCTTCTTCGGTCGGATTTTGCTCTGTTTCCTGAGTCTTTTCAGTATCCTGCTTTGTTTCTTTCTCGTCTATGCCTGTTGTTTCTTCTTGCGTCTCTTCTTTTGCTTCTTCCTTAACGGGTTCTGTTACAGTTTCGGTTTTACCCGGTTTAGGTTTCTGGTTCTTACCGGTACTTACTGTGTTTGCGGCATTGTTACTGCTAATATCTGCACCGGTGGTAGTGGTGCTGCCGGTATTTGTATCGGATGAAGAACTGTCCGAATCATCTGTATCGGTTGAAGAAGTACCGGAACCGCTATCTGTTTTCTTTGGATATCCGATGACTATATTTGTAGCAACATTTCCTTTCACATCCACGATCGTATTTACATTCTCTGATTTTTTCAGTTCATATTCCTTGGGCAGATAATCGGCTATGGAATCATCTATGGTTGTCAGCTTAATAAATTCATCAGTCGAAACCTTTGCACTGTTTTGAATTCCATTCGTCACATTCTCCAATTTAAGATTTGAAGTCCGATCCACGGTAAGCTACTCAAGCCAACACTTTCCTGTTCCGCCGTTCCCGTTCACTGTCACCTGGCTGTTTGTAAGAGTAACACCTGTTACCGGCTTCCATTCAAGATTAGATAGATTACCCGTTACATTATCAAGTGTAATCGCTCCCTCTCCGCTATCGGCATTATTTACTATGGTCCCCCTGTACGTTCCGTTTTTAATCGTCAAGGACTTTTGTGTCGATAGACTCTTCGTCACTAAAGTATGACTACCCAGATCAAATGTCAAATTCATGTAGAAATCATTATTATTTTTAAGATCCACATCCATATTATGGGCATATACATCTTTGGTAAATACTACGGTATTGCCATCTTTTATCTCATAAAATACGTTATACGCTCCCGACCCACCAAAATTTCCTCCTAATTCTTTAGTACCTTCAGCATTGGTGACATTAAGATATTTAACATCCGAACCACCACATACTGCACAATTGCCTGTACTGCCATTTATAGCCGGATGCTGACAAGTGGCTGCGGAATCCGCAGAATATGTCTTTCCAATATTATTTAAAATTGTATGTCAAAATCCAAACTTTTTGCCAAACTTTTTACCGTAAACCTGCATTATTCCTATCCAAAATGGTTCTTATCAAAATCAATATCCTGTACTTTTTCCTGATAAAAAAGAGTTTCGTTTACGGGACGCTCGCGCCGTCCTCGCCCTCTCCGTCCTCGCTTCGCTTAACCACCTCTCCCAAAGGGAGAGGCAAGTATTAGGTGCAGCCTCTTGGCTCTCCCCCTTGGCTCTCCCTCTGGGAGAGCTGTCACCGTAGGTGACTGAGAGGGCCTTGGCTCTCCCACGCGGAGCAATTTCCTATATAGCAAAAAAAAGAGCGATTAAATCGCCCTTTTTGTTTTCAAACAACATTAATTTAATAAGAAAGCCTTCGCTCCATGGCTCTTTAGAGATACCTTCAGTACGTCCTTGGCATCTAAAACTTCTCCGCTCCAAAGCTCTTTTCCGTTAAATCTTCCTACAAGCTCCATATCTGTAAGAGGTACTAAAACTTCGCTGTCCTTTTCTCCAAGGTTAAATACGGCTACATAATAACCGCCGTTCGCGTTCATTGCCATCCAGAGTACATGCTCTACGCCGTCTATTTCACGTCTCCAAACCTGATGAGAAAAGCGTGCATCTGCATGCATTTTAAGTATATCTTCGTTGGTAATGAGGCTCATGGTAAACTCATCAAAGCCTGTCATCTCTCCTCCGATTATTAACGGTGAACGAAGGATACTCCAAAGAGTCAGCATTGTAATCTGTTCATCTTCCGTGAAATTGGTGCGGTTATTAGGATCGTAAACCTGACGAATCGGTCCGATTGGCAGCATGTCGGCATCCGGCCAGTGGCACGCTCCCGCATGGGTACACCATTTCTCCGCACGTTCAAACATGTTATAAAGAAGCTTCCAATCATCCCAGAAATCATCCGTAATTCGCCACATATTTGATATCTGCTTGTAAAGCTCCGCTTTTTCCAAAATGGCAGGTCCCGGTGACAGGCTTAAAATCATCTCTCTTCCACAGCTGTGAAGGGATTCGCTTAACATTATCAGTTCCGCTTCTTCATGAGGAAGCTCTCTGCAAATATCATCACACTTAATGAAATCAACGCCCCAGGAAGCGTAGAGTGCAAAAATACTGTCGTAGTACTCCTTTGCACCTTCTTTTTCCGGATCTACTCCGTACATATCCGTATTCCAATGGCAGATACTATCGGTCTTTGCAATCTCTCTTGCCGTTCTGTCGGATCCGAGAATCTTCGTATTCTTGGAAACTGCCTGTCTCGGAATTCCTCTCATGATATGGATACCGAATTTAAGACCCAGTGAATGCACATAATCCGCAAGCGGCTTGAAGCCCGCTCCGTCTTTAGCAGAAGGAAAACGGTTCACTGCCGGAAGCAGTCTTCCGTATTCATCCATCGTTAGGTCCGCAAAAGGACGGTATTCATTTGTCACAGCCCCGGGCTCCGACCACTGGATATCAACCGTAATGTACTCCCATCCGTACTGTTTCAGATGTTCTGCCATAAACTTTGCATTCTTACGTACTGTTTCTTCGGTAACGGCCGCTCCGTAGCAGTCCCAGCTGTTCCACCCCATCGGTGCAATTTTAGTATTCATTTTCTTTATCCCTTCTTGCATATTTTTCCAAACGATATGATATCATCAAATTACAACAAAAAGAAACCGTAAAATATCATTTTTGAAAATCATTAAAAATATTTGTCCATTGCATTAATCAGTCGTACTCAAAAATACCTTGCAAAACATCTGACACGTTCATCAACATATGATATGGAACAGAATCAACTTTTCCGCAGTTTCGGGTGGATGGGTCAATCAACTTTATTTGCTCACACACCACCACTCCGGTCTCTTTTACTTTCCCTACTATGCCAATATGCAGCGGTCCTTCCGCAATCCCTATGAGAATCGGGCATACATGAAAAACATTTGTAGCTTTTATAAAGGCATTCTTGCTGACTACCAAGAAGCAATTCTTATATCCGGATATTTTAACAATATCCCCCTGCGAGAAATCCATCATAACAACTCCTTCCCGACAGGCTCTCCCCAATCATAATCGATTACAGAAATTTCTCCGTCAAACTCTGCCAAACGTTCTTCAAAGGTTTTATGCTTAAAAATTTTTTTTAAAACAATCGCATCGTTTTCTATACCTAATTGTAATGTGTCAGATATATGGATATCTAACTTATCCAGAATCTCCTTCGGGATACGAATTCCCTGACTGTTTCCCCATGCTTTGATCGCAACTTGTTCCATAAAATGCGCCTCCATGTATATATATTGCAACCGTATATACGTATTATACATTACAACTGTCGATAATGCAATTTGACGTTTACGCAACAATGCAAGTACTGATTGTTCAAGCCCACTTATCCGGTCATTTTAGTAAAAAAATCCGGAATGCGGATACTTCAGTATGAAGTTAGATGTTTGATTTCGAATCAGACAGGTATTCGACGAATTTTTGAACCGCCGGTGTAAGATCCTTCTTATCTTTGAATACAATACCGATCGTGCGATAGTACGGAACTTTGAACGGACGAATCTCGATGTTGTACGGGATGCGCCGCAGGATCATGTCCGGCAGGATGCTGACGCCGAGACCTTTTTCCACCATGGCCATAATGGCGAAATCCTCCCAGGTGGTAAAGGCTATATCGGGCTTTACTCGGTAGCATTGCAGAAGATCGGACACTTCTGTTTTACCGCCGTGTTCCAGCAATAAAAAAGGAATGCCGTTTATTTCTTCGATTTCCACTTCTTCCTTTTCGGCTAAGGGATGACCCTGCGGAAGAACCAGCTTGTATTCGTCCCGGATCAGTTCGAGGCTTCTCAACCCCGATGCAGGCGCGACGGGCAATGGGAGAAAACCGCAATCAACACGTCCTTCGTCCAGCCAGGCTTCAATTTCCTTATAATCTCCCAGCAAAAGCTCATATTCAATTCCCGGGTATTCCCTTTTCAGTCGTGCAAAAATATCCGGCAGGATATTGATGGCTACGCTGGCAAAGGTTCCGATACGGACGATGCCGGTTTCAAGGCCTTTCATTTGTTGAACCTGTCCCTCCAGACTGCCGTATTCATGGAGGACTCTCCGAACAAAGGGCAGAATCTGCTCTCCGCAGGTGGTCAGGCAAACGCCGCTTTTGCTTCGCTCCAGCAAGGCCATGCCCCATTCCTTTTCCAAATCGGCAATCATCTTGCTGACAGAGGATTGGGCATAATTCATGGACTCCGCTGCCGCCGTAAAACTGCCGCACTCAATGGTTTTTACGAAGGCATGATATTTAAGAAGTGAATTTTCCATGTTTTGCATTCCTTTTTTCGATGTTTCAAATCTATAACATTCGCTTTTTCTATTATAGTAATTTCGATATACTGTGGCAAGGAGCAAAAAGGGGGGAAACCTACATGAATTTCAAGAGCAAACACATAGACATGCTGCGTGGCCCACTAACAGGAAAATTACTTCTCTTCACCATTCCAATCGCCTTGAGCAGCATGCTTCAGCAGCTTTTCAATGCCGCTGACACTGCCGTTGTCGGCCTTTTTAATGATGCCAATGCACTGGCGGCAGTGGGGACCAATGCAGAAATTGTTGCCCTGATCGTATCCGTTTCCACCGGACTGGCCGTGGGCGCCAACCTGCTTGTTGCAAACAAAATCGGACGCAGAGAAACAGGCAGTCTTTCCGAGTGCGTGCATACAGCTCTCCTCCTGGCCTTGGTCATCGGCATCAGTGGCTGCCTTTTGGGGCAGTTAGTCTGCCGGACGCTTTTGTCATTAATGCAGACGCCTGCCGCTATTTTAAAGGATGCATGCCTATATCTGCGGATTTACCTCGCGGGATACCCTTTTCTTCTGCTTTATGATTTTGTCTCAGCAATTCTGCGGGCTCAGGGCGACAGCCGATATCCTTTTATCGCCCTGACTCTGTCCGGCATCTTGAATGTAGGACTGAACATTTTATTCGTGGCGGCTTTGGGCATGGGTGTTGCAGGCGTTGCAATTGCCACGGTTCTGTCCACAGTCATGTCTGCTGTTATGGTAATTGGGCGTCTGGCAAGAGAGATGGACTTAAGCTTTCAACAGATGCTTTCCTTCCCGGCTGCTGCACGTGAAATCCTGCAGGCTGGGATCCCGGCTGCCATACAGGGCGCGGTATTCTGCCTTGCGAACATTTTCGTACAGGCATCCGTCAACACATTCGGTGAAACAGCCATCGCCGGCAGCACCATAGCCATGAATTTTGAATACTTCACCTATTACATTATAACGGCGTTCGGTCAGGCTGCCACAACCTTCACAGGGCAAAACTATGCGGCCGGGCAGATAGATCGGTGTAAGCGTATTTTGAGGGTGAGCCTTGGACTTTCTGTCCTATGCAGTTCCATCCCCATTTTTACTATTGTCTTCTTCCGGGACTTCTTCTCCGGTCTCTTTACTTCTGATACTGCCGTTATAGAAGCTGCCTCGGTACGTATCCTGTGCATTCTTCTCTTTGAGCCTCTGTGCAATCTCTATGAAATTCCCGCAGGCTGCCTTCGGGGGCGAGGACATTCACTCTGGCCTGCTCTTGCAACAATGATAGGCACGTGTGCCCTGCGAATTGTCTGGATTTTTACGGTATTTCAGAGCACCCCTTCACTTTCCGCACTGTATCACGTTTTTCCCATCTCCTGGGTCGTGACCATACTGCTCGTAAATGTGGGATATATTCTGCTGAATTATATTGATCTTAACTCTTTTTGTTAGGGTGATTTGTTCTGATTTGATTCCATTTGTTTCCGGTTGTCCATATTACATAGACTGCTTGTGCTAATGTTATCAAATTGTTATCAACAGATGTTATCACTCTGATTCCCGTTACATATTCAGTAGATCTGCATGAGATCCCGTATCCACAAGAGTCAACGTCAGTACATCCTCTTCTTTTAGATACATAAGCAGCCAATCTGGTTGAATATGACATTCTCGAAAACCTTTGAAGTTTCCCTTTAATTCATGGTCACGATATTTATCTTCTAACTTGATATCATTTTGAAGCATATCTACCACTTCCTCTAAAAGTGAAATGTCTAATCCTCTTTTCTTGGCTCGCTTAAGACTTTTCTTGAATTTACCCGTAAGAATGAGTTCATATATCATTCGTCCAAATCCTCCAAGGCCTCAGAAAAGCTCGAATACCTCCTAGCCTTTGGATCTCGACTCAACCTCTTAGCTTCCTCCATCGCCTCGAGCACCTCCTGCTTATAACGAGGGACTGCCACTTCAAAGGGCAATCCGCCTCTCATAACACACTGCTTTAAAAACATATTAACTGCACTGGACATATCTATCCCAAGCTGTGAAAAAAGCTCCGCCGACTGTTTTTTTAAAGTTTCATCTATTCTGACTTGTGTAGGTACTGTAGCCATATCAACACCTCCATGATTTTTATTTGTTCATACGGTTATTGTATCCGTTTTACGTAAAATTGTCAATCTTTTAATTTACAGCGTATTGCATTTGCTAGCATTTCAGAACCTGTACGTTATATAAGCTGAATTGATAAGTTACAAGAGGGCACCGATAGCTCGACTTCTATATATATTTGTAATCTGTGCCACCAATGGCATATTGCCCATCAAATGGGCTTCATCCAAAACAACTACCACTCTTTTTTCTGTACGGTTCTTACATTTTCGATTTCTCTTTGAAGCTTAACAAAAGGCATCAAAAAGGTATCACGAGGGCGTAAACTACGTAAAACTCGCTTTGCGAGTTTTACTCGTTATCGCGATGCTCCAGGGATGCTCGTGCAAGCACGGCATTTTCATCGCTACTCGCATAAAAAAGCGTTCCGCCTGCGGAACGCTCGACGTCTGGCGCGGTCGCGTTAGCGACAT
>CAVJJQ010000048.1:0-17057 GCA_963649755.1 bacterium
GCCCCGCAAAGGCCACGAAGAAAGACTCCACAATAGCGGGCCAGGCCATGTTGAGTGTAATTTTTAAAGTTTCTTTATGATAGTTGTTCTTTATCTGTTGTAGTTTTTCTTTCATATTAATATTAACCTTTAAAGATACGGAGGTATTATAACACTTTATTTTTCACATAGAAATCCGGAACATTTAAAACTTTGTACACCTTTTGTCTCCGGAAACATGTTATACTTCAATCAAATAAAACCAAAAAGGAGAAAAAACAATGCCATTACCTCGTAATTTAACTTCACATTTTGCTTTTGAACAAAGATACGTAAATCCTTACGTCGGCAGTAACGCTTATGAACTCGTAAGAACAGCGCTCATCGACTTAAGTGATGATCCCAATTATGTTCCTTTTAATTATGACGACATTCCCGATTACTTATATTTCTCGCAGGATGAGACAAAGCTGTATTCCACTCTGAATGATCACTACAAAAAAGATACAACTCTCAGTAAGTATTTAAATGAATTCAATCAAGGATCTCAGGATGAACCGTATTTTACGGACAAAGAAAGTTACAACTCATTCATGGAGCGTTTTTATGATTTTCTTTGTAAGAAAATTTGGGAAGCCCTTCGGCAGAAATATCCCGGCTCACCGGATTTTGAGATGCCCTATTATCCTGTTAACTATGAGCCCGTCAAGCTCAGAACCGAAAAAGATAAACAGGAATTGAACGATACCATGGATTCCGTTTCGGGCCTGATAAACAAGAATCGTCTTACCCTTCCCGAAGGTGTCAATCTTGACACAATTAGGGAAAAAATTGAATTTTTGCAGGAACGTGTCGGCTTTGAAAATAACATTAAAGCTCCTAATTTTGCCGATAGAGTGCGTATCTACTTACAGAACCGTATGCATTTTAAGGATTCATTAAAGGAATTGGACGAAATCCTCGCACCCGGTCTTACCAAAGGAGAAAATGCACCCTTTGATGAAGCATATTATTATTCGTTGCTTACCGACCGTGATACAGACATAACCGACGTCCTTGCAGAACGTTTAAAAGTAATTCGCGATATCAATTTGACTTCACCCGAAAAAGGTAATGTCGAAAAGATGATGGGTGAGCACTTCGCACTTCCGAAGAGCACCATTGAATTCAGAACCAATGCTCTTGCTAAGCTTATCAGATGCCGTGAAGAACTGCTTGCATCCGATCACTTCTTCCAGAAGAGCTCTCAGGAATTCAAGGATATGAAGGAATCACTTGACACCGCGATCAAAAACATTCGCAGCCTTAAGAAAGCAAGTTTCGAAAAGATTGATGCCGAGTCAATACGTAACAGCATTGAAGCCCAGTTAAATAATGTATCCGAAGCAACCAATGCTTACCTCATATACAAAGAAGACGGGCCTACAGGACTCTTCGGTGCATCAAGAGTTGCCGCAGCAAAGAACATTCGCGATGCAATCCGAAGCCTCTCCCCCGCTCCGAAAGAAAGTAAGATTATAGGCAACTGTGAAAACAATATCAAGAATATATTCGGAAAGTCAAAAGCAAACGATCCCGAAAACACGGACTTCAATCTTTCCGAAGCATCACAAAAAATTGCGGGATACATTGCTCCCTGCAGCGGTACGAATTTGGAACGTTTCAAGGCCTTCTACATGTTCAATGAGGATTTTGAAAGGGACTATGCCTTTGCAAAGAACAATCGTATCGACCTTGTGCTTGATTATTTAAAGCATCCCAATGAATCTACAGTATTAAAGAATCGTGTCAACGTTACAAAGAACAATTACAAACCCGTTCAGGATGCAAAGAGTGACGACCTTATTGATACCAAAAATGCTCTCGGATATCGCTATGTAGGTGTTTCCTATGCCATCAAGGGCTTGATCGACAAGATGATGGAAAAGAAGGCTCCCGATGTTGATACAGTACTCTTAGGTGAGATGACAAAGACACTGGGCGAGGACATGAAGACCATAAAGGGCGTTACGCTTGACAATAGCTTTAAGACTAAGATTTATGAAAACACAAAGTATACCAAAGCAGTAATTGCAACAACAGACTTTTTAAAGAAAGCTATGGCATTGGATGAAAAAGGAACACTGATCAGTTCCCTTAAAGGAGATCCCCACGCAAAGGATGCATACACAAAGCAGGACTTTAATGCATTAATGAAAACTTCTGCGGCAGATTCGGAGCTTAATACAATGCTCGCATATTCGTTCCTTAAAAAGATGGCTTCCGGAAAGACCGGCATGCAGGGCGTGATAAATACTGTTTTCTCATACCAGGCAAATGACCCCAACTGGACCTGGGATAAGATGGCAGATAATTTAAGAAAGGGAAATCCTGAGATTAACGATTCCCTTAATAAACTTCTTGAGCGTGAGAACCATGAAGAAAGTAAAGAGGTCAACGGAAAGGTAAATATTTCGGGCGGACCCGGACATATAATGCGTAACTATTCAACTACTATGAGCAATTTAAGGAAAATATTCGACGCAAAGGTTAACGACGCTGCCAAAGAAACCGTCAAAACCGTAAACGAAATTTCCAAGCAGGCAAAGCCTTCGGGACCTGTAATGAAGTAAACACAAATTTATACATCAAGGAGGCAGGACATGAGACCTGTATTGTCACTTCCGAATTTAGATATAACTCCGGAACAATATTTTGAAGAAACAGAAAAGAAGATTAACCGTTTTTTCGGTAACCGTGTTGACCCAAAGGATGGTGCAGAAGGTTATTTGGATACCTTGGGTACATCCATCAAACCCATTGTGCGTGTTGGGAATTATCATCCGGAAGGGTACGAAATCGCAAAAGACAATATAGTTCCCGAAGAGATGGCTTCTTATCTTTCGCTTATGCAAATTTTTTGTCTTCCTCCCGATGATTATCTTCCCGATATGACGGAGGAAAATGTAAATAAGCTCACTGATGAAGCAAAAGCAAAATGGAATGAACTTCTGACCGATTACGTCATGCCCTATAACACATTTGTACCCGTAAACGGTATATTCGGAGATGAAGATCGTCTCATAGCGGACAGTTTCTGCGAAAATTTCAAGAAAGCACATGATATTGCAAAGAATGTAATACTTATGGACGATACGGAAGGCGACGCACGTGCGAAAAAAGAAGACGCAATTGCAAAGCTTTGTGCCGATGGTTTAAGAAATGTTACAAAGTACATAAACGCATCATCAAAATCCGATGGTATGCGGGATAACTATGTGGCAATCCTGACAATTTCCAAAATGCTTGATTGGATTGACAAAAATAAGTGGCTTAAGGACAAGATTCAATTAGAAGAAGACGAATGGACTTACTGCAAAGGTTTAAAGGCATTAGGTGAAATCGTACGTAACGGAGAGACGGAATACGACAATTTCTTAAAGAACAATCGCGATGCCAATGAAGAGGCTGCAGAGCAATACAGAAAATTTTCATATGCTTTATACCTCGAAAAGGAGGAAACACTCAAGAAAAATACCGCTGTATTGAACGAGAAACTTGATTCGATACAGCACGTTCTTGAAAAAGACGACAACTTTTGCCGTATTAACCATCTGAATCAGCATTATAAAAAGGAGGCCTTCGGAAAGAGCAACAAGTCTTTTTCAACCTGCGAAGAGATGATAACCATTCAAAGGTTCAAATTGGATATCTCCCCTACTTCATCCGATATTGTCAAAAGGCTTGGAAAATGTACATCCAAAGAAGAGATTGATGCCATAGTCGCAGAAGAAGCAGCTAAAGTGGGAGAAATACCCGTGAATTCCGACAACAGTTCATTTTATAAAAAATTCGGACAGCATCATACAGTCAAAGAAAAGATAATCGAACCCAATGAAATTGCTCCTTTAACGGACGAACAAATAAAATCGGACGAACAATCCAGAAATAAAAACATACAAACCGGTGTAAAGAACTTTTTCAAAGGAGAAATAAAAGACAAAGCCCAAGAGATATATTCCGAAATGGATCTTTTCAAAAACGATAATCTTTTCAGAGGCTCATCCCCCGAATTTCGTGATACGAAGGAATTGCTCGGCGTACTTGTTAACCTTTCAAAAAATGATGAAATAAACAGAAAGGACTTTAAGTCAGTACTTAACGCTCTCAGGAAAAAGACCGAAAAATATCTGAATAAGAAGGATGCCGCTTCGGGTGTAAGAAGAACCGAACGTAATAATGACAGCTACACAAACCGCAGATACAATCTCATGTTGCGTTGCTCCGAAATGGTTTCAAGCATGATAAAAAAAGAAGACGACGTAGAGTACAAACATGTGATAAACGACCTGTGCAATACCGTTAATAAAACAGTAGCCCTCCCTCATCCCGAAGCACACTTCCACATTGCGACAAAAGGGGTTGAATATGTGCTCGTAAAGAATTCCGTGAAGACTACGGAGGAATTTAAAAAAGATCTTATTAAAAGGTATTACGACGGAACTTTAAACTCAAAGCAGCTTGTCGCAAAATATAAGGATGACTTTAAATCGGTTAATAATTATATAAACAACTCGGTTCTTGACATACGAAAGTCCTGTGCTGAGAGCGGAATGTCCGTCGGCGAGTCGGAGAAAATGATTACCAACATGTTTGACACTGTTTTCGATACAGCAATCGAAATAGAAAATGCATCGACAGTTCAGAGAAAGAAAGAATTTAAGAATGCAAAAGCAGATATAAAGTTTAAGTCGGAAGGTAATACGATAAAAAGAAGTAATTCGTTTTAAATCTTTAGAAATAAAGCTCAGGGTGATTAGTTGACCCTGAGCTTTTTTTACTATATAGCAAAAAAGGCACTACGTGCCAATTATGCGCACTCGCGCGTAGGGTAAATGTCGCTAACGCGACCGCACGCGGTGCCGGCATTCCGTTTGCGGAATGCTTTTTAAACTCACTCCCCGTTTGTCTTACGGTATTCGTGCGGCAAAACTCCGGCTATCCGCTTAAAGGTATCACTGAAGTAGGTACTTGAACAATAGCAAAGCCGCCTTGAAATTTCGGCTATGCTCTCCTGAGTGCTCAAAAGAAGGACTTTTGCTTTTTCAATTCGAACATTATCAATATACTCCGCTATGCTCATGCCGGTTTCTGCTTTGAATTTACGCGAGAGATAATAAGGGGTATATCCAAACTGCCCTGCAAGCAAGGCGATTGAAAGCTCATCTTCCATATGTGTCAGAATGTAATCGCAGCATTCCCTCACCGTCTTTGTATATTTTGAATCTTCCTTCGCTTTCTTTACCCGTCCTATAAAGTCCGTGTACATATTGTGAGAAAGCGCGCTCAGTTCGGATATGCTCTTCGCCTCCGACATATTTTGGATATAGGCATCGCCGACCGCATAGGCAATGTCCGGAGAAAGACCTCCTTTGATGGCCTCTCTTGAGCAAAGTGACGTAAATACAATAGTCGAAACGGACGCCTGCGTCATCGGATTTGCTGTCTTAATCTGCACTCCGGTACTTAAGGAAGAGGATTTTGAAAGAGCCTTATGATAGTCCATATTGCCCTCTCTCACGTTATAAAGAAGCTCCTGTTCCGCCATGTATGTAAAACGACGGTTCCTTTTTTGCCGTCCTTCGCCGGAAGACTTCGCACCCTTTTCGGGAGACAGAAAATGAATGTCGCTTGTAAGAAGTTTACGACCGGTAAGCGTATATACCAACATCAATATATAATTTTGAAACATCGGCATCGGCACAATCGGCATTATATCAAGCAGGTTCTTTAAGCCTTCCCTGTCCTGAATATTGGGGAAGGCCGCATTTATCGTTTCATCAACCTTTTCCGACATGATCACGTTATTTAACACCGGTCCGAGTACATAAATAAGCCGGTCATCGTCTTTAACTACATTTACCGTTCCCCAAAGGATTCCCATTCCCGCGCTTAAAAAAAGCGGCGAATCATCCCTGTAATTAACGGCCGCATCAAGACACCCGGTCTTTTCAAACAGATCCGTGGACTTTTCAAACGATGAATCGTTCGAAATAAGCTTTCCCTCACCGTCAAATTCAAGAAGATTAATGCTGTAACCGCAGTTTAAAAGTTCTTTGAAAAATGAAAGTTTTTCTTTTTCGTCCATTGCAGTGCTCCTATCCGTAAATAAAGTATATACTGATACTTAGGACAGCATCATGCAGATATTTAGTTTTTTATATCATTTTTTAGCCCTGTTGTCAAAAGCAAGCGAATTTATGATACGTAAAGCTAATTCATTGTTTTACGCTGTATTTTACATTAGATATAATGCACAAAGAAACATGATTTTTAAGTTTCATTTTGTTTATTTTCATCATTTTTGGAGGGCTTTCACATGAAAGGAAAAGCAAAAAATCCCGATCACCTCGGTTTCGGACGTCTGCTCGCATTTAAGAGTTCAGACGTTGCTTCCGCGTGGGTCAACGTAATCGTTCTGAACTATCTATCAATCTACGCTTCGGATACTTTGGGAGTATCCACTCTCAGAGTCGGCACCCTGCTTCTTGTCAGCAAGATTTTCGATGCCGTTACAGACCTTTTCGCCGGCATTCTCGTCGACAGCACTAAGACCAAGCTCGGACGCGGACGTACCTATGAACCCGCTATTATCGGTATGACAATCTGCACCGTGCTTCTGTTTTCCGGCAATCCCGAATGGAGCGAATTTGCAAAGTCAGCCTGGATATTCTGTATGTATACTCTCACCTTTGCAATCTTCTCAACGCTTCGCTTAGCGGCACTTAACCCCTACACCATCGGACATTTTTCAAACAATTCCGTTCTTCTTAAGAAGGTTGCATCCTTCGGCGGAATCGTTACAATGGCCGGAAGCATCATCGTAAGTGTCGGCTTTCCCATGATCATGAAGCGTGTAGCCACTTCGGCAACAGGTTGGACTAAGGCCGTACTCATCGTCATGATTCCCGCAACCCTTATCGGAATGCTTCGTTTCTTTTTCTGCAAGGAAGATCCTTCGGTTGATTCCGGCTCGTCAAATGAACCTCTTAAGTTCAAGGACGTTATAGAACTTTTCTCAAAGAACAAATATGTCTGGCTTTATGCGGCCATTATGTTAAGTTACAACATCACCACAAACTTAGCCTGCGGCTCTTATTACTTTAAATACATAGTAGGCGACCTCGACAAGCTCGGAATTCTTTCGGTCTTCGGCGTAGTCTTACTTCCTCTGATGCTTGCATTCCCCGCCATCATGAAGAAAATCGGTTCCATGGGCAAGATGATTTCACTCTTCTCACTCATAGGAATTTTAGGTTACGTCGTTGTGTTCTTTGCCGGAGCAAATACCATTATGGTATATGCCGGCTACCTGCTTGCAACTCTTGCAGGCCTTCCGATTGCCTACTACGGTATCCTCTTTGTAATGAATATCTGCAATTACAATGAAAGAATCGGCTTGAAGAGAATGGAGGCTTCCTCGAGCACACTTGCAAACTTCTGCTCTAAATTCGGTGCCGCTCTCGGTTCCTACGTCACCGGTCTCGTTCTTTTTATCGGCGGCTACGTAAGCGAAGCAAATGCAACCCAGCCCGACAGTGCTCTTCTTGCTATCCGTATCGACTACTCAATCGTTCCGATTGCATTTATGATCGTCATTGCGGTTTGTGCTTTTGCTTTTTCAAAGCTTGAAAAGGATAATGAAAAGTACTTGTCAGAAAAGCAGGAAACAAGCGAACAATAAACAGGAGAAATAAGTTTGAAAGTAAACTTTCAAGCTTTAATTGGCGGTTCAAATGTAAGCTGTGCCTACGCTTGAACCCGGAGGATAAAAAATGCCATTCAAGTCAGTTCAGCAAATTATGTTGGGAAGCGTATGCACCAACGAGGAAAAAGCCCTTAAGGTTCTTACGCGTATAAAGGAAGCAGGCTATGACTCAATTGAATTAAACAGCTTCATGGTAAAGCCTTCGCCTGCCATAGTCAGGATTCTTACCAAGGCCGCCGGAATGCCTACCGGCGCATGCGGAAAGCTTGATTGGCATAAGCTTCTTTCAGATTCCAATCTTTCGGTTTCGGCATATCATACCGATCTGGGTTCTCTTGAAAAAGACCCTGAGGCAGTATTTAAAGAAGCTCAAAGTTTTGGCACCGACCGTCTGGCAATTACCGGAATGTACCGTTTTGACTATGGGGATAAAGAAACCGTAAAAGAACTTGCAAAACGCTTAAATGAATCGGGACGCAAGGCTAAAGAACACGGTATAAAACTCTTCTATCACAACCACAATGCAGAGCTTCTTAAGGTTTCAGACAGCGAATGTGCCTATTCGATTCTTTTAAAAGAAACCGATCCGGAGCTTGTATTCTTCGAATTTGACAGCTTCTGGTTTGCCGATGCCGGTGCAAGTCCGCTTGAATGGATGGAAACATTAGGCACAAGGATGAAACTTTGGCATGTCACGGACCGCGGTATGAAATGCTCCAAAACACCGATTACTCCGATTATTAAATCCGACAGTGCGGAGCTCGGAACGGGCAATATGCCGCTTAAAGCCCTTTTGTCTCAGGCTCTTAAGAACGGAGTTGAGGGCATTACCCTTGAAAGCCACCGTAACTGGATTGACAATGACCCCGTAAAAAGCCTTGAAGTAAGTGCAAAATGGCTTAACGAAAATCTGTAGGTAAATCAAATGAAAGCAATTAATCTTAAATGTGACCGCATGGTTAGTCCGATTGGCATTCCGGTTCATAAACCCGTGCTTAGCTGGACGTGCGAAGGCGGTATAAAGCAAACTGCATATCGCATCAGGACGTATGCAAATGACAAGCTTGTCCTGGACACAGGTGAGGTACTCTCCGATTCCATGAGTGTTGTTTCTCCTTATGAAGGCAAGGCTCGTGAAAGGATTAAATGGAGCATCACCCTTTGTGACGAAAACGGCGTCTGGGGTGAGGAAAATACCTCTTCTTACGAATACGGACTTACAAAGGAGCTTATCAAAGCTTCCTGGATAAATCCGGAGCTTTGTACGGATAAAGAAAAACGTATGCCTGCGTCCGTTCTTAAAAAAGAATTTAACGTTGGTAAAATCGGCGAAACAAATCATTTCAGACTCTACATAACCTGTCACGGTTTCTATGAAGCCTGCATTAACGGTAAGTCAGTCGGTTCTTTCGTACTTGCGCCCGGTATAGACGATTATAAAAAACGTCTTCAAGTGCAGTGCTACGATGTCACGAATCTGTTGAAGGCAGGAAAAAACACTCTCCTTGTAACCCTCGGAGACGGACTGTACCGCGGAAATACCGGCATTGACGGAACCCCGAATCTCTTCGGAACCGACATTTCCCTTCTTTGTCAATTGGAAGCAGACGGCAAGCCCATTGTTGTAAGCGATTCTTCCTGGAAAGCAAGTCAGTCCGGGCCTGTGCGTGAAAATGACACAGAACTTGGTGTTACCGTAGACGCAAGAATGGAAGAAATTTCCGACTGGCATGAGGTAAAAACCAAATTCTTTGGCTTTGATAACCTCGTGATGACCGAGACCGTTCCCATTTGCGAGCACGAAAGCTTTGAAGGCAGACTCATAACCACTCCCAACGGAGAAACGGCAATTGACTACGGTCAGAACCTGGCCGGATACTCCGTCGTCACCGTGAATGCGAAGGCCGGTCAAAAAATAACCTTATGGCACGGTGAAACCCTCGATGAAAACGGAAATTTCACACAGTCAAACTTCGATCCCGGTGCCAGAAACAAAAACGGCGGGATTCCGCAAAAGCTTACCTTTATCTGCAAAGACGGTGAGAATACTTTTCATCCGAAATTCTGTATTTTCGGCTTCAGATATGCCAAGGTTGAAACGGATATTGATTTATCCGGCGCTGCATTTACCGCAGTTTCGGTTTATTCCGACATGGAGCAGACAGGTTTCTTTTCCTGCGGAAACGGTGATGTAAACAAGCTCTTTCACAACAGCCTTTGGAGCATGCGTTCCAATTTCTGCGACATTCCGACAGACTGTCCCACAAGAGAACGTGCCGGCTGGACCGGTGACGCAGGAGTTTTTGCTCCGACAGCAGTGTTCCTAAGCGACTGCTACACTGTTTTAAGAAAATGGCTTTCAAACTTGCGTTTAGAGCAAAAAGAAAACGGAATCGTACAAAACATTGCTCCCGTCAACAATTCAGGCGGCATTATCAGCAAGATCATCCGCGGTTCTGCCGGATGGGGCGATGCCTCTGTAATCGTTCCTTGGGTGCTTTACAAGACTTACGGCGATGAAACCGTCTTGCGTGAGAACTACGACATGATGAAGAAATGGGTGCTCTTTTGCAAAAAGAGAGCCGCTTCTACCCGATTTAAGAATCGTAAGAATCCTTATCACAAATATCTGGTTGATAAGGGCTTTCACTTCGGCGAATGGCTGGAGCCCGATATTTCTTCCATGGATGCAATGCGTTCAAATATGAAGAACGGCTCGCCCGAGGTTGCCACGGCATATTTCTTTTTGTCATCAAGTCTTCTTTCCAAGATAGCAAAAATACTCGGAAACGACAGTGATTCAAAGGAGTTTGCAAAATTTGCCAAAGGTGCAAAACAGGCATACCTGTTTACCTGTACCGACAATGGGAAGATTCACTCCGACAGGCAATGTAACTACGTGCGACCTATCGCATTTAACCTACTTGATGACGCACAGTCAAAGGCTGCCTGTGATGAACTCGCAGAGCTTATTAAGAAAAACAACTATCACTTAAACACCGGTTTTCTTTCTACTCCCTTCCTGTGCGGTGTTCTTACGGACAACGGACATGCCGACAGTGCATACAGGCTTCTGTTAAATGACACCTGCCCCGGCTGGCTCTATGCCGTAAAGAAAAATGCCACCACGATTTGGGAAACCTGGGACGGAATTCGCGAAGACGGTACAGTACACGATTCCTTCAACCACTATTCCTACGGTTCAATTTCCGGCTGGCTCTTTAGCGGAGTCTGCGGAATTAACCTTTCAGGTAAAACTTTCAACATTAAACCTTCGGTAAATCCGGCACTTAAATTTGCCAAGGCTAAATGGAAGTCGCCCGTCGGAACGATTGAAAGTTCATGGGAATATAAGGAAGGAAACGTTTATTTTTCTTTTTCAATACCCGCAAACACAGGCGCCGTAATAGTACTTCCTGACGGAGTTAAAAGGGAAGTTACTGCCGGCACATACGAATTTAAGTTAACGGAGGATCAATGCAAATGAGTTTACCTAAGGGGTTTTATATAGGAGCATCCACAGCGGCTCATCAGGTCGAAGGAAACAATGTGCACAGCGACTGCTGGGCCCTTGAAAACATAGAGCACAGTGACTATTTGGAAAAATCGGGTGAGGCCGTTGACCACTATCACCGCTATGAAGAGGATATACGCCTGCTTTCGGAGGCCGGTTTGAATGCCTATCGTTTTTCAATTGAATGGGCAAGAATCGAGCCCGAGGAAGGTAAATTTGACGATAAAGAAATCGAACACTATCGTGACGTAATCCTTACCTGCAAAAAATACGGAGTTGAGCCCGTCGTAACGCTTCACCACTTTTCAAGTCCCGTTTGGCTCATAAAAAAAGGCGGTTGGGAGGCCGAAAGCACACCCGATGATTTTGCCGCCTACACAGAATACGTCATCAAGAAATTGGGCTCCGAGTTAAGCTACGTCTGCACGATCAACGAAGCAAACATGGGGCTTCAGATTGCAGCCATCGCAAAGCGCTATATGAAGCAGATGCTTAAGAAGAAAAAGAAAACCGAAAGCACGGACGGTCAGGTTCAGATGGGCATGAACCTCGAAACCATGCTTAAGAACATGGCCCTTGCGGGCAAAGAAAAGCTTGAAGCCGTAGGTACCAAAAAGCCTCAGGTCTTTCAGTCCATGCGCACAAAGAACGGCGACTTAATCATCATGAAGGCTCATGTAAAGGCCCGTGAGGTCATTAAGAAATATGCTCCGAATGTAAAGGTCGGAATCACCCTTTCGCTTCATGACGTTCAGCCTGTCGCAGGCGGTGAAAAAGAAGCCGCAAAGATCTGGAATGATGAGTTTACCCACTATCTTCCTTTTATCAAGGATGATGACTTTTTAGGTGTGCAGAATTACACCCGTACTCTTGTATCTCGTTCGGGTGACATAGGAGTTCCGGAAGGTGCAGCTGTCACGCAGATGGCTTACGAATTCTACCCCGAAGCTTTAGGACATGTACTTAAAAAAGTTTCAAAAGATTTTAAGAAGGAACTGCTTATTACCGAAAACGGAATTGCCACAAACGACGACGAGAAGCGTTGCGAATTTATCCGCCGCGCCATGCTCTCTGTTGAAGACTGCATAAAGGAAGGCATTCCGGTTACAGGCTACCTCCACTGGAGTCTTATGGACAATTTTGAATGGCAGAAAGGCTTCTCTATGCATTTCGGTCTTATTGCCGTTGACAGAAACGATATGTCGAGACATCCGAAGGAAAGTCTTAAATTATTGGGAAGCTATTTAAAAAACAATTAGGAGACTGCGTTTGTGAGAGAAATAATAAACTTTAACGATAACTGGTTTTTTAAAAAGACCGCTGATATACCGAATACCTTACCATCAGATTGGGAAAGCTTCACTCTTCCGCACACCTACAATGCCCTCGACGGACAGGACGGCGGAAACGATTACTACCGCGGAAGTGCGGTTTATTGTAAGAACTTCAAAGCGCCAGAAGATATGGACGGAAAATGCGCCGTTCTTGAATTCGGAGCCGTCGGAATGACTGCCGATGTTTATTTAAACGGTGAGCTTATCGCCCACCATGAGGGAGGCTTCTCTGCTTTCAGAGTTGATGTTACCAAGCAGTTAAAGGCCGATAACCTTCTTTGTGTTAAGGCCGACAATTCAGACAGCGACAAAGTTTACCCTTCCAAGGCCGATTTTACTTTCTACGGCGGTATCACCCGCGATGTAAAGTTAATCCTTGTTCCTAAAAAGCACTTTGAGCTTATAAAGAACGCCGCCCCGGGAATTAAGGTTACCCCCGCCCTCAATCTTGAAAAGAAAGAAGCCGTAGTAACGGTTGAATCCCGGCAAGTAGGTGAAGGAAATGTAACCTTCACGATAGACGGGGATGCAAAAAACGTTCCTTCCGTAGACGGATACGCAAAGGCTGAATTTACTCTTTCAAATGTTCGTCTTTGGGATGGGCTCCGCGATCCTTTTCTTTATACAGCTAAGGCAGAGTTTGAGGGTGACGAAGTGTCGGCCCGCTTCGGTGTACGCGAATACAAAATCGATGCAGGAAAGGGCTTTTTCCTAAACGGACGAAGCTACCCGCTTAGGGGCGTTGCGGCTCACGAAGACCACAAGGGCATAGGCAACGTTTCAAATGCAGCAATGATTAAAAACGATGTTGACATGATTCTTGATATCGGAGCAAATACCGTAAGACTTGCCCACTATCAGCACCCTCAGGAAATGTATGACCTCTGCGACGAGAAAGGTCTCATCGTCTGGGCAGAAATTCCGTATATTTCCATGCACATGGAAAACGGTAGGTCAAACACACTCAGCCAGTTTGAGGAACTGATCGAGCAAAATTACAATCACCCCTCGATTGTCGTATGGGGGCTTTCAAACGAAATCACGGCCGCAAGCCCGGTAAACGAATCTCTGCTTTCAAATCACAGGGAGTTAAATGAGCTTGCCCATAAGCTTGACCCCACACGTCTTACCACAATGGCAGATGTTTTCATGCTTGAAACCGACAGTCCGCTTCTTGATATTCCGGACGTAAACAGCTATAACCTCTATTTCGGCTGGTATTTAGGCGAGCTTGAACAGAACGATGAGTTCTTTGATGCCTTCCACGCAAAGTATCCGGATAAACCAATCGGGCTCTCCGAGTACGGTGCGGACGCAAATCCCGCTTTCCAAAGCAGTAAGCCCGAAAAAGGCGATTACAGCGAGACCTATCAGTGCGTTTACCACGAGCATATGCTTAAAATGATTTCCGCCCGTCCCTGGCTTTGGGCAACGCATGTATGGAACATGTTTGATTTTGCCGCAGACGGCAGAGACGAAGGCGGCAAGCACGGTGAAAACCAGAAAGGCCTCGTAACCTTTGACAGACAGATAAAGAAAGATGCCTACTACGCTTACAAGGCTTACTGGAGCAAGCACCCCTTCGTGCATGTTTGCGGAAGCCGCTACGCCTACCGCACTGAAAAAGAAACCGAGGTAAAGGTATATTCAAATCTTAGTGAGGTTTCGCTTTTTGTAGACGGAAAGCTTTTTGAAACCAAGACCGGAGACAAGGTTTTTGTTTTTACGGTCCCGATAACCGACACTCACACTGTCAAGGCTTGCGCCGGGGATTATGAAGAAACAATTAACATCAGAAAGGTTGACACTGAAAACCCTTCATACCTCATGCCGAACAGACAGGAAGTAAACAACTGGTTTGACGGCGAGCTTGATGAAAATTTCTGGTCCGTTAAGGACAACATGGCTATGGCAATGGCCGACAAGAACGCCGGACCGATACTCAAAGGCATCATGGACAAGGCTGCTGCCGCCAGAGGTGACGTGGCCACGGCCACAAAGGACAATCCGGCACTTAAGGCGATGATGGCACGTGCCATGCAGCGCATGACCATTGAAGGCCTATTAAAGCAAGCCGGCACAGATCCCGAGCAGATGAAGCAGCTAAACCGCCTGCTTCAGACAATACCGAAAGAATCCAAGTAATGGCACGGATGCTACTCATCCCAAAGCGTTTTAAAAACCTCAAATTCCTTAAATCCGAGTGAAAGATAAAAACATTTTGTATCGTCTACCGGCTGCATCTCTTTGAAATAATGATTAAGTTAATGCCTAAAGCAACTATTACAGCAAAAAGCGGTGGTCAAGAGCAGGCGCATTTGACCATCGCTGAGTATTTTGCCGTACTATTTCGTCTTAACACTTACTTTCTTTCCGGAAAAAGCAATTCCGAGTTTTAGAATGTTCTGAATACCGGCTTCTGTCATATCGGCATCATATCTATTCTCATCAATCTGAGTCAGAGCTTCGTCTGCGAGTGTCAGAAGCTCATCTTCACTCAAGTTCTTTTTCCACTTAAGCTCTATGATAATTCCCGGATATTTTTCCTCTCTTGGAATCATACCAATATCATATCGTCCGTCTCCGGATTCTCTGTTTGACTTAATCCGATACTGATTATCCATTAATGCAACCAACCCAAGCATTAATCCGTGATAAAAGCCCTCAGCTCCGGCATCGTAGAAGCTAACTGATTTATCCATATATTCGGCGATGGCTTTCTGAAGATTTTTGTAATTGTTTTCATAAAGGCTTTCCGCAATCTTATTGGCAGTTGTTCTTGCAATTGCTCCAATCTGCAACAAGTGCGACAGGATTTCACTCTTATATACCGCAGCAATCTCCCTGTTCGGAATAGATACCTCGCACAGATAAGAACCGTCTGCCTGAAGTACTTTCTTCGGTGCTTTCAAATAACCTGCCACCAGCAAAAGGCTGTAGATATTCGCCGGTTCTTCCGAAAGAGACCTGTAGATAACATTCTGATCAATTCCGGCTACAACTCTTTCGCCCTGCAGCAGAGAATAAAGTCTTTCCGTGATATCATCCGTTGCGACCCTGAGAACGTCTTCCAGGATTTCATTCTTTCCGGTATTTACCCAATAGGCCTGCGGTATGCACCCCTTTGAAATGTAATTGATTACGGACCAGGGATTATAAATTTCCGTAGATCCGAACAAGTATCCGTCATACCAGCTTTTAAGTTCTTTTTCTTTATCAAGTACTCCGTAATAAATCAACATGTCCCTGACTTCCGAAGCAGTGAATCCGAAAAAGCAATCGTACTCTTCATCCATCACGGAATTCACGGTTAAATTGTTGAGTCCGCTGAAAATACTCTCCTGAGCGATTCTGAGAATTCCCGTCAGGAATCCGTATGTAAGGTTTTTATTATCCTTAAATGCTCCGGAGAAAAAATTTCTCATAAAGCCGATTATTTCATCATAATAATCTTTGGAATAGCCCTCCTGAATGGGCGTATCATATTCATCAATGATAATGACCGGAGCCTTTCTGTAATGCTTGGCAAGCATCTGAGACAGCTTCGACAATGATGCTGTCAAATCAACCTCCGAAGCATCCCCGTTTATGATTTTGGCAAAATACGATCTTTCATACTCCGCAATCCTGTCGCTGGTCGCAAGCTCCTGATGCCTTCCGAATTCCTCCTGTAAGAGATCTCCGATTTTATCAAGAGTTGCCTCCCAGGAATCAAACTTAACATCCTTGAAAGTAAGAAAAACAACCGGATATTGCCCCTGTTGTTTACGATATTCTTCCCCGCATTGCCAAATCGCTTTATCTTCGAAATATTTGCTTGTATCTTCGTCCGAAATTTCAAAAAAGACTCTGAGCATATCCATATTCAGTGTCTTTCCAAATCGCCTCGGTCTTGTAAACAGAGTAACCAACGGCTTCCGGTCAAGGAATTCTTTTATGAGCAAAGTCTTATCCACATAGTAATAATCCGACTGAGCCCGGACGTAATCCGAAATTCCAACCGGTAACGGCTTCCCGGCAATTCCTGCCGCTTTTTTTACATACTTTCCGGATGTGATTCTTCCATCAATGGGTTTCTTGGCATCATCAGGGATTTGCCACATTCTTCCTATTTTTATTGCTCCGTCGATTTTACCGATCTTACAAAGTTCGTTGACGGTGCGTTCCGATAATCCCCACTTTAGTGCTATTTGTTTACAATTTTTCATCTCTACAGGCTCCGGTCACTACGATTAAACATATATATTTCTGTTATATAGCATACACATTCTTCCGCAATTTATCAATCGTTTTTTGATATATTTCGGAAGAATACCTATCTTTCATCTAACTTCATAGCGCCATCACATAGACTTGGCACGGTCTTCTATATATGTGGGTATATTTGACGTGCGTCAAATATATGGTGAAATAGGCTTGATGAATTTCCCGCCTGTAAGCATTAGAGATGCGGTTTATTGTAAAAAGAGTTTCGCTTGCGAAA
>CAVJJQ010000049.1:0-16932 GCA_963649755.1 bacterium
GGAATATACTGCTTCCAATCTTGCGACGGTTCTTTTTGTAGGAATTTTTGTTGATATCTATGCGGCACTTCTTTTTGTTTATCTGATAATCAGAAGGACCATCTGCAGAAATTTCTTTGAAGGAAGCATCATATACAGTTTATTGCTGAAACTTAAAAAACCGACGGCGCGTTTGAGAGACTCTATCGAGAAACTTTCTGAAAGCAGGAACACGGCATTTAAGGTTTGGGGAAGTTACATAGTATTTCTTTTGTTTAATGTATTTTGGGCTTTGATGCTTTTCTTTGGGACATATCACTTACTTTCATTTATAGTGCTCTTTGTGTTTGATGCGAGTATGGGAGTCTGGCTCTTTAACAGGACTTTGGAAAGACAGCAGATCTTAGAAGGACTTCGTGAGATTAACAAGGGAGATTACGACTATAAAATCGACAGTTCGAAGATGCGGGGCGCAAACAAGGCTCTGGCACGCGACGTAAATGCCATCGGATACGGACTTAAGGATGCGATTGAAAAGAGCACAAAGGATGAAAAGCTTAAGGCGGACCTTATTACAAACGTTTCGCACGATATCAAAACTCCGCTTACATCAATTGTCAGCTATGTCGATCTGTTGAAACGAGAGAATATTGACAACGAACGGGTAAAGAAATATATAGCCGTCTTAGATGAAAAGAGTGCACGTTTAAAGCAGCTGACCTTTGACCTCGTTGAAGCTTCGAAGATTTCATCCGGAAACATTTCGGTCGATCTTCAAAAGATTGACTTTGTGGAATTCATAAAGCAGGCGACGGGAGAGTTTCTTGACAGGCTTGAAAAGGCTAACCTTGAACTGGTGGTCAACATACCGAAGACGCCGGTTTACGTGATGGCGGATCCCAGACACATATTCAGAGTCTTTGAAAACCTTCTTAATAATATATGTAAGTACGCACTAACAGGAACAAGGGTTTACCTGGATGTGGTCTGCATCGATGAAGGGAAGAAGAAAATGGTCCTTTCATTAAAGAATGTTTCAAGCCAGCAGCTAAACATTCCGGCATCGGAACTTACGGAAAGATTCATAAGAGGGGATGTTTCAAGGAGTACGGAAGGCTCGGGACTCGGACTTTCCATAGCAAAGAGCCTGGTGCTTTACCAAAACGGAGAGTTTGAGATTTACCTGGACGGAGATTTGTTTAAGGTGACGGTTAGTTTTGATATTTGCGAGTAGAATGGGGCACAGCGAAACGTTCGTAATCCGCTCATTTTTCTTCGAAAAATGGCTACTTACTCACGTTTGGCGGGGCTAAAAGTCAAAGCTTCTCTTGTAAGCAAGCTTCCATCGAAGCTTTGGACCTTTATCCCCTGTGTATCGACAATTGTAAGCGTTTTCAGTGCAACTGAGGACGCTTTTTTGATTTTTGAAAACCTTGAAACGGAAGAAATGACGGAAAAAGTGAAAGGATTTATGAATTTTTAAATCAAGTTGCATAAACGGAAATTAACTAAACCTAAAATTTGTATGTTTTTTGGATAAAAAATTTATAATTTTTGCTTGCTAAAAATTATATTCTTTGCTATTATATGTTCATGACATGAAAGTGCTTACATGTCGATACGGATTTTTCATAATAAAGGAGGACAAAATGAAAAAGAAACTTACATCCGTTATATTAGCAGCGGCTATGGTTCTTTCTCTTGCAGCATGCGGAAATGCTGAAGGCGACGGCGGCGAAATCGTTGAATCAACTTCCAACAGCACAAGTGAAAGCGCTTCCACAGAAGCATCAACCGAAGAAGTTACTGAAGTCGTTAAGCCCGACAAGATCACAGTAATGTGGGACGGCACCATCTTCAAGGAAGGAGACAACTACGCAGAAGCTTTCTACTCAGCATTGGCTGAAGCTCTTGGCTTTGAGGAAGACCAGATCGAATGGATTCGTCCCGATCACTCTTCATACGCAGAGCAGGTTGGCATCGCATTCACAGATACCTCAACACTTGCAGATGTTGTTATCTTACCTTCAAACCTTTATGCTTCCTATGCACAGCTTGGTAACCTTTGGGACATGACCGATGCTTGGACCAATTCAGAGTTCATGAACTCCGATCGTAAGACCGATATCACAGACACAATCGTTAGCCAGTGGTATACAGCAGGTCCCGACGGAACAGACGGAATCTATGGTATGTATCCCGCACGTGGTAACGGTACCGTTACATACGTAAAGGCTGCAGCGGCTGAAAAGGCAGGCTACACCGAGGATACACTTCCTACCACATGGGAAGAGTTCCAAACCTTCTTACTTGCATTAAAGGATGCAACAGGCACAGCTCCTTTACTTGCTCCCGGTCTTGTAAACCACGAAGCTCCTTATGTAAACTATCTTCCTGAATTCTACCAGGGCGCTTATCCTGAATTCTATCAGAATGAGAGTGGCGAATGGGTTGACGGTTTCACAGAGCAGGCTATGGTAGATGCACTTACCAGACTTAATTGGGCATATGAAAACGGCGTTCTTGACGCACAGATTTTTGATAGCCCTAAGACAAGTACCGTTCGTGACTACTTCTATACAGAGACAGGTTCTTCAGTATTTAACTACTGGGCAGGAACATGGGCTTACACCATTAAGTCTAAGCTTACTTCCAACTGGACCGGCGAAGTTTATCCCGATCAGGAAGCTTACTCAACAGTTTGGACAATGGCTCCTATAGCTGAAGTCGGCGCTTATGTTGAAAGACTTTCACCCATGATTTGTATCACATCCGCATGCGAGAATCCCGAAGGCGTATTCGAGTACTTCGTATCAAAGATTCTTGACGGTGGCGATGTACAGATGCTTTGGCAGTATGGTGTTGAAGACGTTCACTATGAGTGGAACGAAGATCACACCTCTATCACAGGCCTTGCTACAGAAGCAACAGCAGGTTCCGAGAAGGAATCCAAGACCACAAAGAACCTCTTTGAAGCTAACTTAAAGATCGGTAACTTCTCAGGCACAGATCCTTACACACCTGCAGATCCTGTTATTGATGAGTCCTTCAAGTTGTTCGATGAGAATTCAACTCCTGCATACAAGATCAACTCTTCAGATACTTATGAAGCATACAAGTCAGACCTTTGGGATGAAAAGGACAGCTTAATTGCAGCAGCAGTTAAGGGCGATATGACTCCTGAAGAAGCAATTGCTCAGTATACTGCAGATTGCGGCGAAATCGTAGCAGCTATTCTTGATTCTTTCAATAACTAATCTGATACAAGGGGCAAAAAGACAAAACTTCGTTACAAGCTTGCTTGTAATAGAAGTTTTGACCTTGAGCAATCCGTGTATCATATAATAAGAAGAACCAGATGAAATTTTGACAAGTCAGGCGGTATCCAACGGATATCGCTTGACCGATGTCAAAAAATATTTATCCCGGATAAAGGAATATATATTATGGCAGACGTTAAAAAAGAAAAAATGATGAAATTACTCGGCATCGGTATTCCGAAGAAAGATAAGGGGATTTTCGGTATTGCCATTGCAGGTGCTGTAATTTCTTTTGTAGGTGGATTTTTCCCGGCTATTCAGAATTCGGACTCCGCGGCATATTTCAATCCCGCATATGGATTTATGAACTATGAAAAGCCATATTTATGGTACATTTTCATGCTTTTGTTAGCAGCATCGGTTATCCTGTGCTCGGTTAAATTAGAAAAATTCTCCATTATAACAACCGGCTTAAGTGCTGTTATATATGGGATTACATATTATGATATCTGTTCTCTTCATGGGGCGAAGGGAATGCAGAATGGTCTTGCAGGTACGTTTATTATTATCGGTACGATTATCGGAGTACTCGGCACTTTCTTAAATCTCTCCGAACGTATTAATCAGAAGCGCTTAAAGAGCGGAGAACTTGACTTTAAGTACAACGGCAACAAATCCGTATGGAAGAGAATGTGGCTTTACAGATGGTTCTACGTAATGTTTATTCCCGTATTTATAATGGTAATTCTCTTCAACTATTTGCCCATGCTTGGCTTGCGTTATGCCTTTACCGACTATATCGCAGGTAAGGAGCCTACCTATGTAGGTATCAAGCAGTTTGTAAACATGTTCGGCCTTACCGAACTTGCAAAACTTTCGAGTAAGCACTTCCTTGCAGCCTTTAAGAATACACTTGTTCTTTCAATTACAAAGTTGTTCTTAAATACCTTTGCTGCAGTTGTTATTTCACTTTTACTCAATGAAATCGTTAACATTCATTTCAAGAAGACGGTTCAGACAATTATCTATCTGCCTCACTTCATGTCCTGGGTTGTTACGGCATCCATCTTCAAGATGATTCTTGCTTCTTCCGACTCGGGTCTTGTAAACCAGTTCTTAACACAAATCGGGGCAATTGATAAGCCTATTGAATTCCTTACTCAGAATTCAAGCTGGATAGTTGTTTACTACATTGTAAATCTTTGGAAGGATACAGGTTGGGGAACAATCCTCTTCCTGGCAACACTTTCGGGAATCAGCCCGGATCTTTATGAAGCTGCCGACATCGACGGAGCCGGAAGATGGGCAAAGATGCGTTATATCACACTTCCCGCACTTGCAAATACCATTATTACGGTATTCATTCTTAACCTTGCAAAGGTTATGAACCTGTTCGAATCGGTATTCGTAATGTACAACGCTTCTGTATATGATGTTTCGGACGTTATTCAGACATACATTTACAGACAGTCCTTTATGACAGGTGCTCCCAACTACGGGTATACCACAGCGGTCGGTTTGTTTAAGTCATTAATCGGATGCATCCTCGTCCTTCTTTGCAATAAGGCAAGTAAGAAGGTCAGAGGCCGTGGCATTATTTAAGGGAGGTGCATGATATGTCAAAGACTGCTTATGTAAAGAAAAAGCAAAAAATTAAGCCCTTTCAGATTGTTAATGTAATAATCTTCATCTTGGTTTCGATATTCATTCTTATTCCTCTTTGGAAGGTTTTGGTTGACTCCTTTGATGCGGCCGCAGGATACGGTATGAGATTCTGGCCGGCAAAGTTCACCGGTGAAGCCTACAAGATGATTATTACAAGAGATGATTTGTACAGACCGTTCCTTATTTCGTTACTTGTTACGATTGTAGGTTCATTAATGGGTCTTACACTTTCGACACTCGGTGCTTATGTACTTATTCAGTGGGAGATGCCCGGCAGGAACTTATTCTCATGGTTCTTATTGTTTACCATGCTGTTCTCCGGCGGTATGATCCCCACATACATGGTTATGAAGAACTTAGGCCTTACAAATACGCTTTGGTCAGTAATGCTTCCGCTTAGTATCAACATTTACAACTTAGTACTGATGCGTAACTTCTTTGAAGGTATTCCGGTTTCACTGTTTGAATCGGCAAAGCTGGACGGATGTTCGCCCATGGGAATCTTCGGAAGAATCGTTCTTCCTCTTTCCAAGGCAGCAATCGCTTCAATCGGACTCATGTTTGCCGTAACCTTCTGGAACGATTACACAAACTTCAAGATTTACATTACCGACAATAAGCTCTTCAACTTCCAGATGAAGCTGCGCGCAATGGTAATGGACAACGACCTGCCTACGGATGACGGTTCCGTTTCCACAAACACTATTCAGAATGCAAGTATTATTGTTGCAATTATACCTTTCATGATTCTTTATCCTTTCTGCCAGGATTACTTCGTAAAGGGTGTAAATGTCGGAGCTGTAAAGGAATAATTTAAATTGTTTCAAGATCAAGTCTTAGGCAACGCTTAAGACTTGATTTGCGTTAAAGTATAGGGGATGCTTCATTAATCATACAATCTTAAGTATTTGAAGAGGCAATATGAAATTCCTTAAATTGATAAAGAAAGAAAAAAACATCGATCTGATACTGAACGGGAATATATTTAAAGCTCTTATGAGCCTTGCAATTCCCGTAATGATTAACAGTTTTCTTCAGACCATGTACAATCTTACGGACACATTTTGGCTCGGAAGATTGGGAACCGATGAACTTGGAGCGATAAACCTTGTTTCTCCGGTACAGAGTATTGTAGTAAATTTCGGATCGGGCATTACGGTCGCCGGTTCGGTGCTCATAGCAAGGTATGTCGGGGCAAAGAAGTTTGAAGAGGCCAGGAAGATGGCTAATCAGATATTTGCCTGCGCCATGATCTTTTCCGTAGTCTGTGCAACACTTCTTGCGTTGCTTACACCGGCTATTGTTACCTGGCTCGGAGCCGAAGGCGATTTAAAGACTTATGCCATCAAGTATTTACAGCTTGTCATTCTGGATATGCCGTTTCTTTATACGGTAAACATATATGCATCGGTCAATCAGGCTCAGGGCGATACGGTTCGTCCCATGCTCCTAAACTTTATCGGTATCACTATAAATATGATATTCGATCCGCTCTGCATAGTGACTTTTCATATGGGAGTTCAGGGTGCGGCACTGGCCACGGTATTTGCAAAGGCTGTTCCTTCCGTTATAGCTTTCAGAATGCTTAATAAGGCCGATATGCCGGTGCATCTTGAGTTAAAGAAACTTAAATTTGAAAAAGAAAAATTAAGTGACATTCTCACTGTCGGACTTCCGTCCGCAATAGGCGGTTCCACGATGCAGTTTGGCTTCTTACTCATGAGCAAGAACGTCCTTGAGTACGGAAGCACGGCAATGGCAGCTTACGGTATCGGAAACAAGGTAAACGGGTTGATTACGCTTCCGGTAAACGGAATCGGTTCGGCAGTTGCAACAATCGTCAGTCAGAACCTCGGAGCCGGAAAGCTTGAGAGAGCAAAGAAGACATATCTTGAAGCAATGGGCTTTGCAATTATCTTCCTACTGGTCGGAGGATTCATACTTTCAAGAGCGCCTATATCGAAAGCGATTGTAAGCGTATTTACCACGGATGAAGACGTAATCGTTCTTGCAGCCGAGTTTTTCTCAATACTTGCTTTCTGGTGCTTTACAAACGGCGTTTACAATCCGACACTTGGGTTGTTCCAAGGCTCGGGGCATACGGAAGTTACTATGGCGGTTGATGTCATCAGACTCTGGGGCTTCAGATTCGCAACCCTTTATTTCTGCGAAAGAGTTCTTAATATGGGTGTTGCGAGTGTCTGGTACTCGGTTGTGGTCAGCAACGGGCTTGCGGCTTTATGCCTGTTTATAGTTTATCTGACAGGTTATTGGAAGAAATCACGAATTAAGGATTAAGGTGAGGATTATGCAAAATTTTAATGACTGCCTTGACAGGCAAATCGATTTAATAAACGATAAAGAAAAAATCACTTTGGAAGATGCTGTTTACCTTCTGAGTTTTAAGAATATGTACGATGCAAGCGGAGACAAAAAGTACCTCGATGCTGTCGTAAAAGCCTGTGATAAGTGCATAGACGGAGAGGGTAATTTAACTACCGATAACAGGGATCTCGGAAGAATTTTATTCTATGCTTATGACAAGACAAAAGAAGACAAGTATCATATCGGCTTTGACAACCTTATGGTGGAAGTCAAGAAGATTGATATGGCTTCCTTTAATGCAAAGGAGCAGCTTCTTTCGATGCCATTCTTGATGGGCTTTACTTCAAGATTTGAAAAGAAAGAGCATTATATTGATATTGCTTCTTTTCTTGAAAGTTACAATCCCAAGGATGATGAGCTTGATATTTATTTGTGCACCCTTGTCGACACAATCGGCGTAATGAGTATGGAAATTTACGAGCACTACAGAAAGCTTCAGGATCTTTACAGGGTTAACCTTAAAAAGCTTATTAATTCAGGCAAGGAGCTTTCTTTTTACGCATATTACTCGCTTTTAAAGGCAATTAACCTAAACCTTGTCTTGAAAGATAAATATAAGGATTTTGCTATGCAGGGATTTATCAAGAAGTCCGTTAATATTGATGATGCAATACTCGGAAGCGCATATTCCCATTATCTGATTGCATCCAAGGAGGATTGATATGAATATTGAGATTAAATTACTGTCCGCAAGAAGCATTACCTTTGTACTTAACGATTGCGGCATCTACAATACAGATGAGAAATATTCCGTTTATCTTAATTCTAAGTTCGTAAAGGAAACCGATACTGTTGTAAACAGCTTATTTCATTTAAAGCCCGATACGGACTATGAGCTTTTGATTAAGAATGGCAGCACTACGGTATGCAGTACGTCATTCCATACCAAGTATGAATTTGTAACACTTAATGTAAAGGACTTCGGCGCAAAGGGCGACGGAAGAAGCGACGATACGAAGTATATTCAGGCGGCAATCTTAGCCTGCCCTAAGGACTCCCGCGTACTCATTCCGAGAGGCGTTTACCTCTGCACAAGCCTTTTCTTAAAGAGCGATATCAGTATCGAAATCGAAAAATTCGCAGAGATTAAGGCAAGCACCAAGAGAGAAGAGTATGTAAAGCTTCCGAGTGTTATTGAAAGCTATGACGAGGAAAAAGAATACATCTTGGGAACCTGGGAAGGCAATCCGCTTCCTATGTTTGCCGCAATCATAATGGGCGAAAACGTATCAAATGTTATTCTTTACGGTGAAGGCGTTATTAACGGAAATGCATCCAAGGATGACTGGTGGCATCAGCCCAAGGTTATGAGAGGAGCTTTCAGACCGAGACTGTTCCATATTAATTCCTGTGAGAATATTTATTTACAGGGCCTGACCTTTACAAACAGCCCGTCCTGGACCTTACATCCTTTCTTTAGCAACAATTTGGGCTTTTATAACCTTTTAGTCATGAATCCGGCTGTTTCTCCCAATACCGACGGACTCGATCCCGAGTCTTGCAGGAATGTCGAGATAATGGGTGTTCATTTTTCTTTGGGTGACGACTGCATTGCGGTTAAATCCGGAAAAATTTACATGGGTAAAAAGTACAAGACTCCTTCGGAAAATATCCTGGTTTCGCAGTGCCTGATGGAGAACGGTCACGGTGCCGTAACAATTGGCTCCGAGATGGCAGGCGGTGTTAAGAATCTGACCGTAAAGGACTGTCTCTTTATGAATACCGACAGAGGTCTTCGAATTAAGACAAGGCGCGGAAGAGGCGAAGATGCAATCATTGACGGCATCACCTTTAAAAATATCAAGATGGATCATGTAATGACGCCGTTTGTGGTCAATGCATTTTATTTCTGCGATCCGGACGGAAAGATTCCTTATGTGCAGTCAAGAGAGCCCATGCCGGTTGACGACAGGACTCCAAGGCTTAAGAACTTCCTGTTTGAAGATATTAAGGCTGAGAACTGTTATGTGGCAGCTACCTGGATAGAGGGACTTTCGGAATGTAAGGTAGAAGAAATTACCATGCGCAATATTTCGGTTACCTATGCGGAGGATATCAAGAAGGATGTTCCCGCAATGTCACTTGGCGTAGAGGCTTCTTCGAAGAAGGGCATTACCGTAAAGAACGTTAAAAAGCTTCTTCTTGAAAATGTAACCGTGACAGGCCAGGAAGGCGAAGAGATTACTGTCGAGAATGTTGATGAGTATGTCAGAAAGTAAAAGAACCGTTATTAGATTTTAAAACGGTAAACGTATCATAAGTGTCAGAAAACCCTGCATCTCTTGGTGCAGGGTTTTAATTTTGAAAAATTTTGTTTCTATAAGTAAAAACTAAGCGGCGCTTAGAGTAATATGCCTTAAATGACAAACGTCTGATTTGAGAGCTTACGATTATGAAAGACTCCCCGTATGTATGCCGGTAAAAAAACATAACTCCGGCTTTGAAGTGCTTTCAATTCGGAGAGTCAGAGTATCATCAAGGGTTACTATGTCAAAGAATACGTGTCCCGGATCGTAGTCGGTGATGTATGATTTGATGACCAGATGTCCCATATCCATGAAGCTTTCGGTAAAGAGCATTTCGCCTGTTATTGAAAAAGTGCTTTTGATTTTTTGATTTATCTTAAATTCAAAATCAACTGTTTTTTTATCCTTAAATGCAAAGGACAGTTTGCCGTCTGTGAGCGTAATACTTTCAAATTCGGTGTCGCCAAAGGTGAAGGTTCCGTATTTAAATGTTCCCTCGTTTGAAGGAGCATAGGCGGTTTTAACTCCACCGAAAAGGGGATAGAGATTCTCGTAGAAGCTGTCATAAATAACATTTAATCCGGAAGGTATTCCAACCGTATCCGCAATTGTAAGAATGGATAAGTGAATATTCGGAAAGTGCATCATGAGCTGACCGCCCATTCCGTACATTACAAAACCTTCATGACGCGTGCGCCAGAACATGTATCCGTAGCCGGCGGCTTCATCGATTGAGGGTTGAACGGGAGTGGGAGTGAGTAAAGAAGCTGCTTCTTTGATGTATTCTTTCGGAAGGAGTTCTTTACCGTTGTAAATACCGACATTTGCAATAAGGTAAAGTACCTTGGCTATATCTCTTAAGGTCGCATTTAGACCGGTACCGCCCTGAGAAACACCGGAAGGATCGGTTAATATATAGGCTTCCTTACTAAAGCCGATTTTATCTAAGACTTTGACTCTTAGGTAGTCAAGAAGACTCATGCCTGTAAGCTTTTCAACTAGCTTTGCAAGGACCTGAGATGAAGAAGTATCGTAGGAAAATACGGTTCCGCTTTTATGGGTAGGCTTGGCAGTAAAGTAGGAGAGTGACCAGTCATAATCTTTAAGCTGGTTGTAGGTAGTCTTTGTAAAACAGGTCTGCATCATAAGCATCTCACGGATAGTGAGAGCCTTAAACCAAGGATGAAGATTTGAACAATCGTAGGTATCGGTAAAATATGTATAAATATTGTCATCAAGACTTATAAGTCCGTCGCGACAAAGAAGTCCGATCGCAAGGGAAGTAAAGCTCTTGGTAACGGAATACATGCGATGCAAAGAATCCTTGCCGTATGGTTCAAAATACTCCTCTGCGAGAATATTGTCATCTTTCAATAGTAAAAATCCGTGAAGAGGGATGTTATGCGAAAATATTTTTCCCTTAAAATCAGATAAGGCTCTTAAAAGAGCCTCATCCGCATTTTGTGTCATATCGTTAAATTCAATCATTATGATTACCCTATTCGTTTAATTCGAATTTCTGACGTTCATTGTATTTCTTTACCACCTCGTGAATTTTTTCAGTAGAGGTAATTACGTTTGAAATGGAAAGATCGTGGTTTACGAAATCGATGATCTGAGCAATAAACTTGCTGACATCGGCCTCGAGGTAGTAAGGGCGTTCCTTGACGTCGGGGCGGGTGTAGGTAAGATTGGTGGTGATGATCTTGTCGAAGATACACTGCTCATAGGCCTTGTCAAAAGCCTCCATTCCGTTATTGAACTGACCGAAGGTTGCAAGGATAAAGATTCTCTTGGCATTCTTTGCCTTGATCTGTCTTGCCGTGTCAATCATGCTTTCTCCGGAAGAGATGATGTCGTCGATGATGATGACGTCCTTGCCGTCGATATTGTCACCTAAGAATTCATGAGCTACGATGGGATTCTTTCCGTTTACAAGCTTTGTATAGTCGCGGCGCTTATAGAACATTCCCGCATCGACACCAAGCACGCTTGCAAAATAAACGGCTCTGTCCAAGGCACCTTCGTCGGGAGAGATTACAACGGTGTGTTCTTTATCGATAATAAGGTCTTCTTCGCCTTCGAGAAGAGTCTTTAAGAACTGATAGTAAGCACTGAAATTGTCAAAGCCGGAAAGAGGTGCCGCATTCATGACTCTCGGATCGTGAGCGTCAAAGGTGATGAGGTTCTCAACACCCATGGAGTAAAGCTCTTCCAAAGCATAGGCACAGTCAAGGGATTCACGGCCGGAACGCTTATGCTGCCTGCCTTCGTAAAGATAGGGCATTATAACGTTTATGCGGCGTGCCTTACCGGTTGCCGCCTGAATAATACGCTTTAAATCCTGATAGTGGTCGTCGGGGGATTTGTGATTGATATATCCGTTCATCTGATAGGTGATGCTGGGATTGGCTACATCGACAAGGATGAACAAATCCTTTCCCCTGACGGATTCGCGTAAAAGACCTTTTCCTTCACCGCTTCCGAAACGCGGGCAATCCGCATTAAGCAGGAAAGACGGCTCTGTGTAGCCGTGAAAAGCGGGATCTGCCTTTAAACCGGTATTTAAATTTTTCCTGAATTCAACAAGATAGTTGTTGACGCTGTCACCAAGCCTTGCGGCCGAATCCATGGCGATGAGCTTTAGCGGAGCAACGGGAAGAGCTTTTTCGAGTTTGCTTAAATTTGGCATTTGACACCTCTGTATATGTATTTAAAGAAAGTCGTTTTGGACTATTGTAACTATTCGTATGGTGACACGTCAAGGTTTATCGAGTAAAATAAAGAAGATTGCGGGAGCGCGTAGCGCGGAGCAATCCGTGTATCATTATGTATTAGAAAAAAAGAACATCATGAAGAATAATATATCTCATACAATCAGCAACGTAATAAAAAATTCCCCCGCGGACAGGGCGGGTATAAAGCCAAATGACATTCTCATAAGCATCAACTCCGAAAAAATCGATGATGTCTTTGACTACCGTTTTAAGGTTTTGGAAAGCCACTTAACCGTAGTTTGCCTGCGTGACGATAAAGAAATTTCTTTTGAAATTAACAAGTCCGAGGACGAAGACTTGGGACTTGAATTTGAAAACGGCCTCTTGGATGAATACCGAAGATGCAGGAATAACTGTATCTTTTGCTTTATCGACCAGATGCCTCCGGGGATGAGACCGACGCTTTATTTTAAGGATGACGATCAGAGGCTTTCTTTTTTGCAGGGTAACTATGTAACTCTTACAAACTTAAGCGATGAGGATGTAGATCGTATCATCAAATACAGGATGGAACCCATCAATATATCCTTTCAGACCACCAATCCCGAGCTTCGCTGCAAGATGTTAAACAACCGTTTCGCGGGGGATGCACTTAAAATTGCGGATAAGCTTTACGAAGCGGGGATAGTCATGAACGGTCAGATTGTTCTTTGTAAAGGTATAAACGACGGAGATGAATTACGACGCTCGATTGAAGACCTGATGAAGTATCTGCCGGTTCTGGAAAGTGTTTCCGTGGTTCCGGTAGGACTTACCAAATTCAGGGATGGTTTGTATCCCTTGGAACCTTTTACCAAAGAAGATGCCTGCGAGGTTATTGACATCATCGAAGGGTATCAAAAGATTGCCTACGAAAAATTCGGTCTTCACTTTATCCATGCTTCCGATGAATGGTATATATTGGCAGGTCGTGACATGCCCAAGGCAGACAGGTACGACGGCTATTTACAGTATGAAAACGGCGTCGGCATGACAAGGCTTTTAAGAGATGAATTTTTAGCAGCCTTTGAAAAAGAAAAAATTCGCGGTTTAAAAAAGCTTCTTATGAAGCCATACGAAGCAACTCTTGTAACGGGAAAGCTTGCTTATCCTTATATAAAGGAATATGCGGACATGGTTACGAAAGAGTACCCCAAGGTTAAACTTTCGGTAGTAGCCATCAGAAATGATTTTTTCGGAGAAAGAATAACCGTTGCGGGCCTTCTTACGGCTGGCGACATTATAGCTCAGCTTAAAGAACAGGGATACTACAAAAATATCCTTCTTCCGCATTGCGTCTTAAAGGCAGACGAGCCTATTTTCCTTGACGACATGAAACTTTCCGAATTTGAGTCCGCTTTACAAGTCAAGGCAAAAATAATAAAATCAAGCGGTCGGGATTTGTTATTTGATATGTTAGGAAGGGGTTAAAGCCCCATGGGAGTTTATATATGAGTAAAAAAAGAAAGCCGATAGTAGCGGTTGTAGGTAGACCGAATGTTGGAAAATCTACCTTCTTTAACGCGCTTGCAGGCGAAAAAATATCGATAGTAAAGGATACGCCGGGTGTCACGAGAGACAGGATCTACGTCGACGTAAACTGGTTAAATTATTCCTTTACCCTTGTTGACACGGGAGGAATCGAGCCCGATTCGAAGGATATAATTCTTAAACAGATGCGCACCCAGGCAGAGCTCGCAATTGAGACCGCTGATGTAATTTTGTTTATGACGGACGTAAAGCAGGGACTCGTCGACGCGGACAGTAAGGTCTGCGATATATTGAGACGTTCAAAGAAACCGGTGCTCCTTGTGGTAAACAAGGTCGATGATTTTAAAAAGTATATGCCGGATGTATATGAATTTTACAATCTTGGCATAGGTGAGCCGTATCCTGTATCAAGTGTCAATAAGCTGGGCTTCGGTGAACTGCTTGATGAGGTTGCAAAGTATTTTGACGATGCGGCCTTAGATGATACCGAGGATGACAGAGTCAAGGTATGCGTAGTCGGAAAGCCCAATGTCGGTAAGAGTTCACTTATAAATGCGATAATAGGTAAGGACAGGCTTATTGTTTCGGATATTGCCGGCACCACCAGAGATGCTGTCGATACCGACGTAGTATACAATAAAAAAGAATACATCTTCATAGATACCGCGGGCGTAAGGCGCAAGAGCCGTATTCACGAGGATCTTGAACATTACATGATTATACGTACCGTCAGTGCGGTTGAAAGAGCGGATGTCGTTCTTCTGATGATTGACGCAACTGAAGGGGTCACCGAGCAGGATGCAAAGATTGCCGGAATCGCTCATGACAACGGCAAGGCTATAATTGTTGTGGTCAATAAGTGGGATGCGGTTGAAAAGGATGATAAGACCATCTACCGTGTAACGGAAAATGTGAGAAACACACTTTCCTTTATGCAGTATGCGGAAATTGTGTTTATTTCTGCAAAGACGGGTCAACGCATAAACAAACTTTTCGAGACCATCGACACGGTATATGCAAACCACTGCATGCGTGTTTCAACGGGTGTGTTAAACGAAATCATGGCGCGCGCCGTAACGCTTCAGCAGCCGCCTACGGATAAGGGTAAGAGATTAAAGCTTTACTACATCACTCAGGTTTCGGTAAAGCCTCCGACCTTTGTAATCTTTGTAAACGATAAAGAACTTATGCATTTTTCATATACCAGGTATATCGAAAATCAGGTGCGTGAAACCTTCGGATTCAAGGGAACCCCGCTTCATTTCATCATTCGTGAAAGAAAGGACAATGAATAAATGTATCCTCGTATTATCTGTCTCTTCATAGGCTATTGCTTTGGACTCATCCAGACGGCCTTTATATACGGAAAATTACACGGAATCGATATAAGGGAGCACGGAAGCGGAAATGCCGGCACCACCAATACCTTAAGAGTACTCGGTACAAAGGCAGGCCTAATCGTATTCGTAGGCGATATGCTTAAGTCCATAGTTGCGATTTTGCTCGTTAGGCTTTTTATTGTTCCGACTTATCCGGAAGTAGAATATCTGCTTGTTATTTATACCGGTGCGGGCTGCGTACTCGGACATAATTTTCCTTTTTACATGAACTTTAAGGGCGGAAAGGGCATTGCCACGACCGGAGGTCTCATCATTTCAACTGACTGGCGCTATATTCCCGTGGGGCTTGTCATGTTCTTCGGAAACTTCTTTGCGACGCACTATGTATCGCTTGGTTCGCTTGCTCTTTACACGGGGTATTTCATTCAGACGATTATAATGGGTGAGCTTGGCGTCTTTAAGATGAGTAGGGCTAACCTTATTGAAATGTATGTTGTTGTTTTTCTTCTTACGGCTCTTGCTTTTTACATGCACAGAGGCAATATTTCAAGGCTTATCCATCATAAAGAAAGAAAGACGTATTTGTTCAAACGTTCCAAGATGGTTGCCGAGACAAATGCAAATGCACTCAGAAATACCGACGGAAAGAATATAAAGGTCGGTGTAATAGGAGCAGGTTCCTGGGGAACAGCTTTATCGGTACTGCTTTCAAAGAACGGACACACGGTTACCGTATGGTCAATCAGCAAAGAAGAAGTTGAAATGCTTGATAAAGAACGAGAGCACAAGTCAAAGCTTCCGGGCGTAAAGATTCCGGAAAGCATCAAGTTTACCTCGGATATAGAGAGCACGGTTAAAGAAAACGATATGCTGGTGGTTGCGGTTCCTTCGCCTTTCGTAAGAAGTACGGCTAAGTCAATGGCACCTTTCGTAAAGGACGGTCAGATAATCGTAAGCGTTGCAAAGGGTATCGAGGAAGAGTCCCTTATGACGATGTCCCAGATTATCGAAGCCGAGATTCCAAACTGCAAGGTTTCCGTACTTTGCGGACCCACTCATGCCGAAGAAGTCGGAATCGGACTTCCTACGACTATAGTTGCGGGCGCTCACGAAAGAGCGGTTGCGGAGTTTGTACAGAATGTATTCATGAATGATGTATTCAGAGTTTATACTTCACCCGACATGCTGGGAATGGAAATCGGTGCGGCACTTAAGAACGTCGTTGCACTTGCAGCCGGCATTGCGGACGGACTCGGATACGGAGACAATACAAAGGCAGCACTTATTACCAGAGGTATCGCCGAAATTTCACGTCTTGGCATCAAGATGGGAGGACATGCGGAAACCTTCTCGGGACTTACCGGTATCGGCGATCTTATAGTTACCTGCTCGAGCATGCATTCAAGAAACAGACGCGCAGGTATCCTTATCGGTCAGGGAAAGACTATGCAGGAAGCCATGGATGAGGTCCAAATGGTTGTTGAGGGAGTTTACTCCGCTAAGGCAGCCATGGCTCTTTCGAAGAAGTATAAGGTTGAACTTCCCATCATAGAGCAGGTAAATAAGGTCTTATTTGAAAATAAAAATGCCGGAGAAGCCGTAAAAGAGCTTATGCTTCGTGATAAAAAGAACGAAATAGGAGAAGCCTTCGGAAAGTAATTAAGATATGTAACCGGTATGAAAAGCATTTTCGCAGTGAATTGCGATTCAATGCGAATTGTTTTTTGGATGATTACAAGAAATCATTAATCAAAGATGCACGTTTAATACTTTTTTAACATTTCATAATTAAGATTTATACGATGTGAGG
>CAVJJQ010000050.1:0-16804 GCA_963649755.1 bacterium
AGCCATTCTCGGGTGTTTTGCTTTTATAATAAGCGTCAGTGTAGATACGCTTACACTAAAACGAATACATCTACAGAATTAATATAATTACTGACAAACGCTGGGATTTCATATCCTATTCCGCCCATTGCATGTACATTCCATTCCAAATATTTTAATTCCATAAAGCCTCCACATCATTCCAGTTTTTCGAATTCTATGCCCTCATCATCATAAGCCCTGCCATTTTTTACATCCCTTATTTTGGCATCTTACATTTTTATAACCACATTTCCCGCATGATTCACATCCCCTGCCATGCGAATGGCTTCTCCGAGATCTTCCAGCGGAAATTCATGGGTTATGATGCTTTCCAGATTCCACTTTCCGCAGGCCATAATTTCCTGAACGTCCTGCACATCTTCCGGCATATATCCACCGGATCCAATAATGCTCTGCTGTGCATAGGTCATATGCAGCAAATCAATATTACGCGGTTTGTTGTTGACTGCCACGGATACAAAACGGCTCTCTATTTTCCCAAGACGCAAAAAGTTCTCAAGAATGCTTTCTGCACCGGCCGCATCCAGCCAGCAGTCAATATCTGCTGTCAGACCACTAAGTGACAGAGCTGTACCAAAATATTCCTTTGTTTTTTCTGCAAAATCATCTTTTGACGGATTGCAAACAGCAAAGCCAAGTCCTTCCGCCAGCTTCAGCCTAAAATCGGAATAATCACAGATCATCACCTTTTCCATTCCAAAATGCTTAAATGCAACTGCTCCGGCTATTCCTATGGTGCCACTTCCGAAAACCACAGCATTCTGTCCTGCCACATAGTTTCCATTTCCGCAAGGAATCATTCCACGGCGAGCAGCTCTGCATCCCACAGTAAAAGGCTCGATCAGACTGGCCAGTTTATCTGGGATTCTCTCATCCACTGCATAAAGGGAATGATTTCTTTTTGCATCCGGGATCAGAATATACTCTGAAAATCCGCCTATCGTACCTGCCCGTCTGGTGTCTCCTTTTGCATAGCGGGGATAGGGATAAACCCGCTCGTCAACAGCAAAATCTGTCACATCTATTCCGACCTTCACCACACGGGACACCGTCTCATGACCAAATTCCCCGCCTACATTTACTTTATGTCCTGTATTTGGGCCATGATTATATACAGCAACATCCGTACCGCATATGCTGGAATAGATGTTTTTCACCAACACATCTCTATCACCGACCTCCGGCAATTCTAATTCCTGTATTTCAATATTTTCTTTTCCTAAATAAATTCCTGCCTTCATCTACTTTCCTCCGGGCGTTTCGCATTTAGAAACCGCAATTTATCTATCCCAGCAAGTTTTTTTATCTTCGTCCGTAATTGCACGAATAACTTTACATGGGTTTCCTACAGCTACAGAATTTTCTGGGATATCCTTAACAACAACGCTTCCGCCACCAATAACAACATTACTTCCGATTGTGACTCCCGGCATAACCTGAACACCTGCTCCGATCCAGACATTATCACCTACAGTAATTGGATAAGCATATTCCAGTCCCTGATTTCTTCTTTCAAAATCAATCGGATGTCCGGCTGTATGAAATCCGCAATCCGGTGCGACGAATACATTATCACCAAATTTCACTTTTGCTCCGTCAAGAATGACTGTATTATGGTTAGCAAAGAAATTTTCTCCAACTTCTATATTGTAACCATAATCACACCAGAATGGTGCAACGATACAGAAAGCCCCATTTGTTTTTCCAAGAAGCTGCTTCATAATTTCCTGCTGTCCTTCTTCATCTGATGGACGAAGCTGATTATACTGGTAGCAAAGATCTTTTGCCTTGCTTCTTTCTTCTAATAAATCCTTATCGTAATTCGCGTCATAAAGCATCTGCTTTTGCATTTTTTCTTTTTCTGTCATTTTATTTATCCCCAATTCTCTCTAAATAATTTGTCTTGTCTTTATCGGTAATCTTCCTAATAACCTTGCATGGATTGCCAACCGCAATCACATTAGCCGGAATATCCTTTGTAACAATACTGCCTGTTCCGATAATTGTGTTATCTCCGATGGACGCTCCTGCAAGGACCTTAACATCACCGCCAAGCCATACATTTTTACCAATATGAATCGGCTTACCATAACAGCCACCATTAATTCTTTCTTCTGCATCTGTGGCATGATTCACCGGATATAATCCAATATTTGGTCCTAACAATGTATGCGAACCAATCGTCACTTCAGCGCAATCAAGGATTACGCAGCCAAAATTAATATAAACATCATCTTCAATCGTAATATTCTTACCGAACTCACATTTAAAATCCGGTTCAATCCACACATTCTTGCCGACCTTCTTAAAAAGTTTCTGCATAAGCTTGTTACGCAGTTCTACTTCATCATCTTCAGTTTTATTGTAGGCTCTGAATAATTTCTTTGCTTCAACCCTACGATTAAATAAATCCTCATCAAAGTCATTGTATATGAGGCCTTGTTGTAGTCTTTCCCATTCTGTCATTTTTTGCTCCTCGTATTAATTTCCGTTTTATCGACCGCAATCCGATATTCCATCTTCCTGCCCTTCGGCCAAAAAATCCCTCACTCAAAGTGCTCTATCCGTTCCGATTTATTATATCACTGTTTTGTACTTAACTATGAAAAAAAGCTGTTACATATCAATTTCTGCCAGGGCTTTTATCTGTAAAAGTGCTGTTCTTCGGATGGCCGGGTTCTTTAGTTCTTTGATTGTCTCCACAATGTCTTTGTCACTGTCTGAAACGAAATCATCCGGATATTTACCAAAAAGTATATAATCTGTGGCCACCTTGAAATACTCTGCATACGCCATAACAAGCTGGATAGACAGTTCTCTTTTCCCACTTTCATACTGAGAAATACTAACCCTGCTACCTACAAATAATGCTTCTGCCATTTCATCCTGACTTAATCCTGCTCCTATTCTTAAGGCTCTGATTCTGTCTCCGATTGTTCTGTTATTCATTTCCATCTCCGTTTCCGGAGTCTGTCCAAACGGAAATAAACCATCATATGCCAAGAGCTATATAAAAAGAGCCTGCAAAACGTACTCAAATAAAACCTACTAATAGGTTATATTTCCGTTTTGCAGACTCCCTGTGTAATCCCAGACAGTATCATCACGTGCCAGTCTCCCGACTGATCGCCGCTACTCTGTCTATCGCTCACCCGATTCACTAAATTTCTTTGTTCGTCTTCGACTCCAAAGAAATAAGTGTCTCGGGATGGTTCGCACTAAGCTCGAAAAACCTCGCTAAGTGCTCTACTCAACCCGATTCACTAAATTTCTTTGTTCGTCTTCGACTCCAAAGAAATAAGTGTCTCGGGATGGTTCGCACTAAGCTCGAAAAACCTCGCTAAGTGCTCTACTCAAAACTCAAGCTCTTGACATAACTTTTGACAAACGATGCGATTTCTTATGATTCCTCGGTTTCCCAGCTGTCCATGAGTCAAAAGGCCAATCCACTCACCGAACAGATACCGCTACCTAGCTGTCGTATTGCTCCTGCCCTCCGGTGGAACATGCGCTGTGGGCTTCTCGCCAAATTCACCCAGACCATCGCCTGTCTCATTCTATGAAATTGTAATGCCGGTAACCGGCTAATACTACAAAGCAAACTGCTGAAGCTGCTTCATATACTCCATAATTCTTTCCTGCATGGGGATGTTCTCACCCTTCTTGTGCAGGATTGTTGTGACAAAATCCTTGGTTACTACTGAGGTAAATTCGGCTCCGCAAGAACAATTGCAATCACTTACACTGATCCATGACTTCTGAACCTTCCTGCCACATACCGGGCAGCATACCCATCTTTCTTTTGATTCCAAATTACTGTTATTCATCTGCATCCTCCTTGAGATTAATTGCTAATTTCTCAAACGGATAAGGGAAAAGACGATTACCAATTCGTCCGATTTCCAGAATTCTTACCGGTTTGTAATAGCGTTCCCCAAACACATTACTAAGGGAGTCTATCACACCCCGGTCTCCCGGCGGTCGCTAGACCGGTCTCTTTTCGGTCACCGGCACATTTTAGGTCTCTTTTCGGTCACGATTCGGTCTCCCGACGGTCGCCGCAGTAAATTTATGCTCTTTCGCTATAAAGATTCAGATTGTCGCTACACATGATATTTTTCTTTTTCGATGGACAAATAACACCGCTTATAGAAGCAAGCTTTTCGTCAAGCATCTTCATCTCTGCTTCATCAAATATCTGCTTCGCTGATTCAATAGTTGATCTGACAAGGTCCATCTGGCCAAGCTGTTTATAAGCTGCTATTCTCCAAGCGTATACATTCACACTACCCGGATATATTTTCGAGATATCCAAAGAATACCCCACAAGGGCAGAGAACTGTCTCTGTGAATACAAAAGCTCCAGCAGCTTATCCATCTTTTCAATAAAATCTGCATTGAAGGCATTGGTGTATTCCCAAATAATCTGATTCTCAAAAGTTTCGTTCTGCATAAATTCACCACGATACATTGCCATGAACTTCTTAAGCATCTCTATCTGAGCACTTACATCAGAAGTATCCTCTATGGTCTTCATCATCTCCTTAACATGAATCGCATCAATAAAAATATTCATATTCTTATTAAGCGTATACCCGCAATCGGTAGTTTCGATAAGCTGGTTATCTCCGTCATCAAGAAGCCTTGCATTTTTCCATTTGACCCGGAATTTATAAACCAGATTCTTCCAGGAGCCAACCTTCTGTCCATAAAGATCATTCAGTTTTTCACAGCAGACCGCCTTACCCGGATTCATTGCAAGATAAGCAATCAGGAAACGCACCGGCTCTGCTATATCGTTTTTAGAAAGCTCTATATCTTTTCCGATAATCTGCATATCACCAAACAACCGAATCTGAATTTCTTCGTAAGTTTTCGGATCGTAATCCACCGTAACTCTACTGATATGCTGTCGCCTGCGTAAAGAAGTAAGCTCCGTAGTAATGATATAAGACATGATATTAAGTGCCACATAGTTGGTCTTGAACCTCTTAGGATTCCGCACTACTAAAAGCCCCGCTCCATTGTTCCTATACGGAACTGCTATCGCGGATTCTACTTTCAGGCGTTTATACATTTCATATTCTGCCGGCGCAGAATCCTTAATATTCTCGATATCTTCAACGATAATAGGCTCATTGTTTCGGATAGCCCTGACCCAGCTTGCAGCCTGTTCTGTTCCTTCGACTTCCTTGATCAAAGTGTTTGAGGTGGAGCCGGTGGTCTCATTATAAAAATACTTTGTAGACCAGACTCCCATCGACAAATCAAAATCCAACAGTCCCATCCAATCCCCATCAAAGAACTTAAGGTGCCTCTTCATAAGAGTTTCCGGTGTGTCCGGTTCTTTTCTTTCTCCATGCATATACTGATAAAAGCCTGCTCCCATTTCTGTCACCAGTTCAGTAAACATGCGGCATTCTATGTCCGTATAGTCCTTTGTTATTTCTCTGTACATTCCAAAATCTCCCCTAAAAAAAGCTGCCGACCAAATAGGCAGACAGCTATAAATGCGTTATAAATCATCAGGCCGTCATTTTAAGAACTATTGTCATAACAGCCTGTTGCTTGTTAATCTTTTTTGCTATCAGTTCTGCGTTTCTTGAGCTCATTATGAATAGTTTCATAATATGCCCAAAGCACTTCATCGCTGATCTTGTGAATGTTCATGTCAATCTCAAGCAGGTTAAATGTCTTGTCCCCGGAAACGATGTAATTCATATCGACATGATATTCTTTATGCAGGAAATCCTTTGTCTCATCCGGCATCTGGCTTAGTCCACGCTCATATCTTCCAACCTGTACCTCAGATTTGTCTATAAGCTCTGCAAACTCAGACTGAGTCATATGAAGGGATTCCCTGAATTTTTTTATCCGTTTTCCCTCCTCCATCATATAGACGGTTGGAGGCTTTCTGTCACTCTTCTTTGCCACAAAAATCATCTCCCATTACTCTGTAAATATGATAACTAACGGCGGTTCTTAGCAGAAGAACACACCACGATTGACTTTTCTGCAAAACTCATCACATTGTGACAGATTACAAAAAACATAACCTATATGACGCCTTTTCTTTTATTTTTAAAGCACACCGTGACAGTTTTACAGTCACGTTCTCGTATATTTAATTAATTCATATGCATCACCTCTCCCCTTCAAAATAAAAGACGGAGCCCATCTCTTCTTCAAGACAGACTCCGCCAATAAATTATTCACTTGTGCCACCGGTGCTCAGTGCACTCAAATGTTCGTGCAAGCACGGCATTTTCATCGCTATTTTCGTATAAAATGAGTTGGTTTCCACTCTTCCTGCTCAGGTAAGCCGAATTCTTTCCTGCCAAGCTCAATGCTCTTCATCAGGAAGGTCATGTTGCGTGCCAGGACTCTCATTGTCTGCTTACCCTCTTCATCCATCTCAGCCTCACCTTTTTCTCTTCCGTGGATAGAATTCCAATACTGGCTGGATGCAATCGGCATGTTACAAATGGTAAAATACTTGTTCAGCTCATCAAATGTTGCCGAACAGCCTCCCCTTCTGGCACAAACCACACTGGCTCCCACCTTCATACGCTTATCAAAGTGTGTGCTGTAAAACAGTCTGTCCAAACAGGCAATCAAAGTGGCATTTGCTGATGCATAATAAACCGGGCTTGCAACTACCAGACCATCTGCTTCTTCAAAAAGAGGAGCCAGTTCATTAACTACATCATCAAATACACATTTGCCTGCCTTAAAGCAATGACCACAGGCAATGCAGCCTCGTATGTCTTTATTCCCTACCTGAACTGTGGTTACTTCGACACCATTTTCTTTAAATACATTTTCCATCTCACGAACAGCAATCGTCGTATTGCCATTTACACGTGGACTTCCGTTAATAATCAAAACCTTGCTCATTTTCCCATCTCCATTTTTATTCTTCATCTCCCGGAAATCCGTTATAAGTCATCTCATTCCATCTGGTGTTTACGGCTTCCAGATCTTTTTTCTGCATAATCCGATTACGGTCACTTAAGATAGCCAACATTTCATCTGCCACATCCTCCATAGGAAGCTTTTTATAATGTGACAGGTACCCGATCATCCTCTGCGCTGTCCAATCCGTATTCAAATTAAGCGTGATTTGTTCACAGAACTCTGCCGGATAACCACGCTGTAGCATAATTTCATAGAGTTCCATGCTCTTTGCTGTTCTTGGTTTCATATTCATCGTATTCCCTAATAAAGTTTCGCCCCGGCCGGAATAGCATCATTTAGCATGACCAAGTTCAGCCTTTCTCTTCCTTTGGAAATTCAGCTTTCATCTCGGCACTCACTGTATCCTCAGATGCTTTCATCGCCTCAAGAGTCTTCTCCAACAATTCATCCAACTCCCAGCCAAGCTGCTCTGCACCCCTGGCAATAACTTCTCGTGAACATCCCGCAGCAAAGCCGGTGCTCTTGTACTTCTTTTTGAGAGATTTAAGCTCCATGTCCTTTGTGCTCTTTGAAGGTCTCATAAGAGATGCCGACCAGATAAGTCCTGTCAACTCATCAGCCGCAAATAAAACCTTCTCCATCACATGTATCGGTTCAACATCGATAGTTGTACCATTGCCAACAGTGATGCCGTATCCGTGTGAGCATACGCTATGAATGATGTCCTCACCCACTCCGCCTTCTCTCAAAAGTTCCGGTGCCTTGAGACAATGCTCATCAGGATACTGCTCAAAATCAATATCATGTAAGAGTCCGACGATGCCCCAATATTCTGCATCTTCGCCGAATCCCAAGTCACCCGCGTACCATTTCATAACAGCTTCTACCGTGAAGGCGTGCTGGATGTGGAATGGATCCTTGTTGTACTTCTTTAATAATTCAAATGCTTTTTCTCTTGAAATGTGTTCCATTTTAGTTATAGCTCCTTTTATTGTACTTTTATCTTCTTACAATCTAAACTCGGTTTACGTTGCTTTTATCCGGCAAACCTTCATTGCAGACCAAGTCATCTCATGAAACTCCGGTGCGACTACATCTCCAGAAGGCCATCAATCCATTCTTTTCTCTGGATTACGTCTTTCCATTCGTCCGGAATGTTATCGTATCCATAAAATAGTCCTGCTAATCCACCGGCTACCGCTCCGACTGTGTCGGTGTCATCTCCCAAATTAACTGCTTTCAAAACTGCGTCCGCATATGTATCCGAATTGATTAGGCACCAAACTGCGGCTTCCAAAGTATCAATCACATAGCCGCTGCTCTTAATCTCATTTTCCGGCAGCTTCCGAAATCCTTCCAAATCAGCCAGTCTTGAAAAATGCTCCAATTCCGCATGATTATTAGAATCCTGCCTGTAATAACGATTTGCCTCGTCAACACCACTTTGAAGCCGACAAATGAAATCGTTTTCTTTTTCAAGCACAGACTTGACCATAAAATAATAAAATCCGCACGCCATTTGACTGCGCAAATGTGCATGAGTAAGAGCAGACGCATTGTGTATGATATAAATACTTTCATTCTCCGATGTACAAACCGTTTTCTGCCGATTGTATAGGTACAGGCAAACCGGAAGAATTCTCATAAGGGAGCCGTTGCCATTGTCCAGTTCTCCTTTGCCACCGGCTTCTATAGGAGAAGTACCTCGTCCATAACGTAGTATCGCTTTGGAAACCGTTGTGCCGATATCGAACAGTTCATGAAACGGAGTATATTCTCCGTAAAGGCACCAGGCGCCGAATTTCTCCATCATATCCTGATAATCAATGCCGCCTTTTTCCAGAATGCTATCCAAAGTAGCAAGTGCCATACTGCTGTCGTCTGACCATGTACCTGCCGGCTGACTATGTGTACCGTAGCTGCGCATACCCGTCACCGGATCGGCTTTTCGTTCTGCTCTGGAAGTAAATTCAACCGGCACGCCAAGCGCATCCCCTACTATAAGGCCGTACATTCCGTCTTTCCAAATATTTCGCATACAAATCCCCTCGTCAAATCCAATGATTTCATATAGATGCCTTCTGCAAAAGAGCATCTCGTAGGTGCTTCTATTCCAGACCGGATAACTCCACCTTAAGGTTTCTTAAAGTTTTCGCAAGTTTCTCTTGTTTATCCGTTATCTCAGAAAGCGCTTTACATAAAACTACGATGCTTTCATCTGCGCCTTTTAAGTATCCTTTGGAGATGCAATCCGGTAAGCCAAATGTTTTCTCAACATCTCCAAAGCCGATATACAAATACTTTCCGTTCTGCCTTAAAACCCTACCTTTTCCATACTTGATATTGGTAAGTTCTGTGCCTTCAAGATTCGGATACTCCGGGACATCCTTTAACAGTTCGCTAAGTTCAGTGTCCTTTTCCTCAATTTCAGCCCAAATCTCTTCAATTCGCTTCCGGCGGATTTGTTCTTTTTCTTCTTTACTGCCCTTCTTCGCAGGTTTTGCAATACCCTCATAAAGAATATAGGCATTGGCGCAGTACATAATGTCATAAACAACAATCCAAAGCTTTCCTTCTATATTCTTGAGTGCCTCCGGTTCAAATCCCTCTGCCTTAGCTCTTTCAACAAGTTTCCGGTCAAGCAGTTCCAACAGCTCCTCATCTTTTTCTATTTCTTCAAGGACTTCGTCGCAAAGTCTGTAATAATTATCAAGCCTAAAAGTCTGACCGCTTCCTATGTCATCCCCGAACTCCACATAATTTGCAAACACCCTTGCAGGCTCTGCCTTAAACATATAGTTCTCAGCCGGATTGATAAAGGCAAGATACATAAGAGCGTCTCGTCTATCCTGAGTAAAACTCCATTTTTCCGGAGCAATCTCATTGAGCATGGCATTGATATTGTCGACAAATTCCTCTGCCTTTTTCTGACGCTTTCTTATATCACCGCCATCATCCAAAAAGAGCTTGCGAAACTCTTCCCTAACTTCTTCTGCCTTTCCTTGCTCACAAAGAAACGTAAGCCCATTAATCGGATGCTTAATGCGGTTTTCAATAATGTTTAAGGACTTTGCCATGGACTCCTTTAACATACCAAGAAAATCCTCTGCATCTATATCCCAGTGGTCAATGCAGCACTTCACCGCAGGAAACTTATAAATCTCATCATGCGATGCCGGATCATTGATATAATCGTATTTTTCTTTGTACTTTGACAAAATCTCGCCGAATACTTTTTTATTCATGGTTCTTCCCCTCGCATATTCCGGATAATGTTACCGGTATGATTTCACGTCGTTTCCAATAATGAAACTGCAACGTCGTAATCTCTTACTTTAAGCTTTCATAGTAGGCTCTAATCTTTTCAGCCATAAGATGTCTTCTCATCTCAAGGAATCTGTCATAATCACTAACATCCATCTCGATAAACTCTTCCGGAATACAATTTGCCTTAAGATTAGCTTTTAAAATATCAACATCGGTAATTCCGCCATATACAGCTTCCTTTGTCTCACACTGTTTTATGACGTCTGCCATGTAAACCTTAGGAGCCGTATCCTTTATCTTGATATTAATTTCCGACTGCAAATACACATAATTCGCAATCTGGTTATACTGCGCTTTGTTATTTATCCCATTTTTAATGAGATATTGTTTCGGGAACAAGTGATGAATATCTCCGCGTTGTTCAAGCATGGATTTTACATCAATTTGCTCCGACAAAAATCCCTTATCTGCAGCCTTGACCTGAGCCATCAGGAACACATTAAAAAATGGGCTGCTTGCAACAGGAGTATTTAATCTCATGGGAAGAACATTATTCCAGTATGCATCTGAAAGCTCACCGGCTTCCGTTTGTTCCACATAAACAAGCGGATCTTCTGCTGCTACAAATCGCTTCACATCGTAATCAAACGTTGATTCCGGCGATCCGGAATATCGGGTCGTCAATATGGAAAATACCAGCCATCTTCTCACGATTGTTTCAATTGTATTTGAAGCGATCCCCCGTTCTCTGAGGGTGAGATACAGGATATATCCAAAGTTTAAAACATTCTGGGACCTAATCAGTGCGGAATCTACAATACCTGTTGATTTTACAATCATAAGATATCTCTGAAAATTGGTTTTATTTACCACTTCCAGCACAGCCTCTCGCAGTTTATTAAATGAATCCTCGGCAATTTCTGTTTTAAACTCTCTCGTCACAAAGTCCCTGCCTGACAAGAGATTTACCAAATCAGCAATTTTTCCTCTATGAAACTTTGATGTAAACGCTACTCTTAAAATGTCAGTATAATCAGGCACATATACATCTTCGTTTTCATCTACGACCCATTTAATTGCATTGAACTCAGCCGTGTCTGCGAACTCTGTGTCATTGCTTTTTATTGAGCTAAAATCTGCCGGTGTCTGCATCAAATGGCAAAAATAGTCTATCGTCTTTCTGGTGATGTTACCTCCAAACTCTTCATTGGAAGAGATTTTTGACATAGCGAAATCCGCCTGCGATAATACGACTCCCTTTGAATTGATTCTGATAAAAATGTCTGTCACACACTCAATATCAAGCTCATGCGATAACTCGATGATGCCAAGGTTATTATTCTGAATTTGAGCCAGATTAGTAATAACATCATTCAACTTGGCTTTCTTTTCATCGTCTTCAATTTCATTAAGCTTGCAATAATCCATGATAAACTTGAACGTGCTAAAACCGGGAATAAAAATCTGGGCGATATCGGAAATCCAAATATTATTTTTTTCTATCGCCGGATTACATACCTCAAACGTTTCCTCTATGGGGTTAAATGCAATCTTAATCAGCTTTTTCTTATAGTCACTGCCCAAAACCTCTTTACCAACAAGTGCTGCCGTAAGCGCAGTAATTCTCTGCTGGCCGTCAATGATAACTTTTTTGCCGATTGACGTTGTTCCGTCCTTTAAACGTACATCCGGGTTCTGCCAAATGATGATATACCCAACCGGATACCCATGATATAAAGAATCTATAAGGTCTCTTACCTTCGAAGAATCCCATACAAAAGGTCTCTGTATTTCCGGAATTGCAATCGTTCCATCCTTAATATTTGTCAGTAACGAGCTTACCGAACAATTATTTACTTCATACTGTGCCATTTTAGAACGTTCCTTTCGGTTTAAAATTCATCTAAGCATTCAATGATCCTTTGCTGTTTGCACTCATCATATTTATGAATTTATCGCTCTTAAACTTTGATAAGTGTCCTCAACAAACAATCCCAGCACTTCTCTTTTTATCTCATCATTCTGCAATAATAGAGTGAAAAAGTCCTGGTTCTGTTCCAAGCCATCGATAAGAGCATCATCCACATGATCGAAAAATGCAAATTCAAAATCCTGCTCTGTATTATTCTTGGCGCTTTTTTTCAGTTCCTCAGACTTCTGCATGATGTCTCTAATCTGCAAAGCTGCCTTAATTGCTACATCATTGTCATAATTTCTGCCGGTACGATTATTAATCTCAATAATAATCTGCGATAAGCGTTCTTCTTTTGCCGGAGTGAGGATAATATCATAAGCAGTCGGTAATTTCATAATAGGGTCAGATTTCATATCTGCTTTCTCATGTTCGGCAGTCTTCTTCTGCATAAAACCGGTTGCTTTAATCTTTCCGTCAAGGTTATAACCTCCACCCGGATGATTGATTTTGATATAGCTGATTAAATAATTCAGAAAGTTATACTTCTTGTGTAACTCTGCATCCTGAAAACAGCTGGCCTGTAGCAGGAACTCATAGAAACGGATAAAGTGTCTAATATCCATAGCACACTGTGCTTTCGTAGTATCCTCTAATCCGTCTATCACACGTTTTGCTTTCTGAAGGTAGAATGTCATCTGCTTTTTGTCTTTTGCAGTATGCTCTGATTCGTAAAGCAATTTATTAAAGGCTTCTACGTCAGCAGGGTCAAGGAAGAAATACCCTTCAATCTTTGCTATGCTGTCATAAATTGCTGCCGGAGTTACGCTGTTGCTGAGCATAGTCTTTGTATAATACTTGCTGAAAGCTGCCGTGATATCTTCGTAATCGTTGGCAAAGTCCAACACAAAAGTCTTTTTCTCATAGGGCGGGCAAATTCTATTCAAACGTGAAATCGTCTGAACCGCCGCTACACCATGCAATTTCTTTAGAATATACATTGCGCAAAGCTTCGGTTGGTCAAAACCGGTCTGATACTTATCCGCAACAAGCAATACCTGATAATCGTCCTTATCAAATTCATCGGGAAGATTTTTCTCTGAAAATCCGTTGATCCCGACTTCTGTATATTCTTTATCATCCACAGTTACTTTACCGGAAAAAGCAACTAACGCTTTGATATTCTTGTAGCCTTTCTTATTAACGTAGTCCTCAAATGCCTGTCTGTACTTCACAGCACCGGCTCGTGACTCAGTTACTACCATTGCCTTTGCATGCCCGTCCAGTTCGTTCATAACAGTTGTTCGAAAATGCTCGATAATCACCTCTATCCTCTGTGCTATGTTGGTCTCATGAAGCTGAATAAATCTTGCGATCTGCCTCTTAGCATCATTCGTCTGAAGTTTGGGATCCTCTTTAATTTCTTTATTCAACTGGAAATAGGTATCGTAGGTCACATAGTTTTGCAGAACATCAAGGATAAATCCCTCTTCGATAGCCTGTTTCATACTATACAGATGGAATGCAACCTTGTTTCCGTGAATATCTTCCCGGCCAAAAAGCTGGAATGTAGTGGGCTTCGGTGTAGCCGTAAATGCGAACATAGCTACGTTGGGCTGCTTGCCGTTCTTGCTGATTTCATCAACAATCATATCTTCAGCATCGTATTTCACTTCCGTGCCGTTTCCAAGAGTCAATGTAATGGCAGCCATGTTTTTTCCGGCGGTACTGGAATGTGCTTCATCAATGATTACGGCAAAATGCTTATCTTTCAGTCCCTTTACGGTATCCACGATATAAGGAAACTTCTGAATCGTTGTGGCAATAATCTTCGTGTTGCCTGAAAGTGCCAAAGCCAGGTCTGCACTGACGCACTTATCGTCCATAACACGAATCATTCCGTCCTTATGCTCAATTCCCATAATGGCTTTCTGAAGCTGTCTATCGACAACAACTCTATCTGTACAAATGATGATATTATCAAAGATAATCTTGTTGTTATTATCGTGTAGAGAAGCCAGCCTGTGAGAGAGCCAAGCAATGCTGTTTGTCTTTCCTGAGCCGGCAGAATGCTGAATCAAATAATTCTGACTTGTTCCATTGTCCACAACATCTGCAAGCACCTTACGGACACAATCAAGCTGATGATATCTTGGGAAGATAACGGTTTCCTTACGTTTCGACTTGCCTGTTACCGGGTCTTTCTTCTCCTTAACCTCGATAAACATATACTTGCTGATGATTTCAAGCAAAGTATCCTTGGAAAGAACATCTTCCCACATATAGTAAACGCTGTATTTATCCTCAAAAATCGGATTGCCCGCACCCTGGTCGATTCCATCGCCTTTCCCCATGTTAAACGGCAAAAAGAAAGTAGATTCACTATCTAATTTTGTGGTCATATACACTTCTTCCAAGTCCAAGGCAAAGGATACCAGAACACCGGATTTCCAACGGAATAATCTTGTCTTTGGATTTCTCTGCGTTCTGAACTGATAGATAGCATCCTGATAGCTCTGTCCTGCGGCATTGCACTTAAGTTCAAGCGCAACAATTGCAAGTCCGTTCAGAAAGATCACAAGGTCAATCCGCTCATGGTCACTTGCCCATACCTCCTCAGAAACAGTAAATCTGTTCTCTTTATAAAGGCGGTTCAGTTCCTTGTTAAAGTCTGTTGCCGGCTTGGTGTACATAAGCTCCAGCTTGTAATTGGCGACCTCGATACCGTGCTTTAACACATCAAGTCTTGAACCTCTCTGCTTGGTTTCTTCGGTATTGATTTTCTGTACGATTACTTCACGCAGTTCGTCTTTATATACCTTTTCCAATGCAGCCATCTCATCCGGCTGTGTGGCATAAAGGAAATCAAACAAGGTATCTCTGTCAACGGCAAATAATCGGTCATAGTTGGTGGACGGCGTAATGGTATATCCTTGTTCGGAAAGCCTTTCCAGTATGAACTTTTGATAATCCTTTTCGGTAAGCACGTCATTCATCATTGTGCTGGCACCTCCTTTTTGCCGGTAACATACTCGTATATGACGGATTTTTTGTAGGCTTCGAGGGTGGTGAGCTGCTCTTTTTTACTGCACACAGCATCATCGATTTGTCTGCATTTATCATCTAAATAGTTCACTATTTCAGTTTGTTCCTCTAATTGTGAAGGGAGAAGCACATGTATTGTTTTAATTTCATCTATAGATAATTCTGGCCTCGTAGATTTTTGTGCTGCAATATCCCAGAACTGTTTATAACCAATATACGAAGCTAGTACATAAAAGATAAATTTAGGATTTACATCTTTTGCCACTGTGATTTTTTTCGATAGTGTAAAATATTTTGTGTAAACGTTAGTTCCTCAGATATAGAAAAAGGAACCGATTTCCTGTAAAGTGTTAAGTACGACAAAAACACACAGAGAAAGGGGTTCCCATATGTCTGATCTTAACACAGAATTGATGTCCGCGCTATTAAAAAATGAATCTATCGATGAGGTTTTTCGTTCTCACCTTGAAACAGCCGTGAATGATTTTCTGAAGATCGAGCTGACAGAGTTTTTAGGCTACGAAAAACACAGTACTCTGGGCTATAATAGCGGCAATAGCCGGAATGGTTACTATGACCATACATTGGATTCCGCTTATGGGAAACTTAATATTAAGATTCCGCGTGACCGGCTTGGCTTGTTTGAGCAACATCTGATACCTGATTATGCAAGAAGATCGGATGATCTGGAAAATACAATCATCACTCTTTACAGAAAAGGCATCACCACAAGAGAGATAGCAGACCTGATTGAAAAAATCTATGGTCATTACTATTCGCCGGCAACGATATCCAATATAACCAGTGCTGTCTCTGAGCAAGTGGAGAACTTTCATAAAAGGCCATTATCAGATCGATATGTTGCCATTTTTATGGATGCCACTTATCTCAATGTACGTCGTGACAGCGTTGCCAAAGAGCCTTTGCATGTGCTCCTTGGTATTACACCGGATGGCACAAAAGAAGTCCTTGATTATGCCCTGTATCCTACGGAATCAGCAGCCAACTATGAAGACATGCTCATAGCTATTAAGCAGCGAGGCGTAAATCAGGTACTCCTGTTTGCATCTGACGGACTCGAAGGAATGAGAGACGCTGTAAAGAGACAGTTTCCAATGGCTGAGCATCAGCAATGCTGGGTTCACCTGTCACGAACGGTAGCCAGGTATATTCGCAATAAAGACCGTAAAACCGTTTTAAGCGACCTCAAAACCGTATATCGTTCCGAATCCAAGGAAGACGCTCAGAAGGCTCTTGAAGCCTTCCTCGAAAAGCATAAGGCCTGTTATCCAAAACTTGCCAGCGTCTTTAAAAGAGCTGAAGAAAGCCTGTTTTCGTTCTATAAATTTCCGGTTGAAATACAGAGAAGTCTCTATACGACAAACCTTATCGAGCGAAGCAATAAGGGACTTAAACACAAATCAAAAGTCAAAGAGCAGTTTCCTAATGAAGATTCATTGGATCGCTTCGTTTGCTGCTTTTACAGCGATCTGAATCGAACCTATGCAGATCGCGTGCAAAAGGGCTTTAACCAGGCGTCTGCAGAAATCCTGCAGATGTTTGAGAAACCGGATCCATTGCCAGATAAGCCGGATTCTGAAAATGAAGCAGCTTAATTAA
>CAVJJQ010000051.1:0-16758 GCA_963649755.1 bacterium
AGCGAAGCGAGGACGGAGAGGGCGCGTGAGAGTTTCGCAAGCGAAACTCTTTTTTTATATTTATCCAAGTATCATAGATACGATAAATCCAAGCAATGCGCCCATCACAACCTGAGTCGGAGTATGTCCCAAGAAAACCTTCATCTTGACCTCGGCATCGAGCTTATCGTCCATAATCTTTACTATCTCGTTGAGGAGTTCCGCATGTTTACCCGCTTCGCGTCTGACTCCCATTGCATCATGCATTACGATAACCGCAAGCACGGTAGTTACGGCAAATATCGGAGAATCAACTCCGTATTCTATCGCTGCAGTAACCGCAAGAGCCGTTACCGTTGCGGAATGTCCGCTCGGCATTCCTCCGTCACCCATAAGACGTTTGAAGTCAATTCTTTTATTTACCAATGCATATATGATGGTTTTTAATACCTGTGCCACTGCCCAGCTGATGAGAGCATTGAAGAGCAGGCGGTTGTTTAACAGAGCTGTCATTTTAAGTTTCGTCCTTCTTTCTAGGACATTCTACAATTACGTTTGAGTTTTATCAACCTGAGCTTTTGAGACTCTTTTTTTATTTTTGTAAATCCTTTATAATAGGTGGGTATTGGAACTTCGGTCTTGGGGGAAGATCGGAGGATGCATAAGGGTTTACAGACAGGTTTTGAAGCTGTAAGGGTTTTAATGCTTTATTTTACCTAAGCTTTACAAGTATGAAGAACCGTTTTTACTCATCTATGCGACAATAAATAAAAACAAGGGGATTACACAATGAGCAAGGTATTTGAAAAGCTTAACCACCTGAAGGCCTTTAAGGGTCTTTCGAAAAAGGAATTTTCTTGGGTTCTTTATGATGTCGGAAATTCGGCATATACGATGCTTGCGTGTTCTTTGATACCGATTTGGTTTAAGAATACTGCAAAAGGTCAGATTTCGGGTGACCAGGCAACGGTTTATTTTTCGCTTGCGATCTCAATAGTTACGATTATCATCGCACTTCTCGGTCCATTCTGCGGAGCGATAGCGGACAGAAAGGACATGAAGAAGATTTTCTTTAACACCTGCGTTGCCTTGGGAGTAATCGGGTGCGTTCTTAACGGCTTTATCACAAGCTGGATTTGGTTTCTTGTAATTTTCGTTTTCACTAAAATTTTCTATAATGCATCTTTGGTCTTTTATGATTCAATGTTAAACGACGTAACGACCGAGGACAGGATGGACGAGGTTTCTTCTTACGGCTATGCCTGGGGATATCTGGGTTCCTGCATTCCCTTTCTGATTGCCCTCATTGCTTATGTACTCGGCCCCGATATGGCAAATCTGATCCCGGATTTGGTGTCAAGGATGATAGGATATGGAGTTACGGCAATTTGGTGGTTCTTGGTAACCATTCCTCTTATCAAGAACTACAAGCAGGTAAATTACGTAGAAAAAACCGGCAAGGCTGTTGCCGAAGCTTTTACCGGAATCTTTAAGACGATAAAGAAAATTGCCACGAAGGACAAGAAGGTCTTTTTGTTCCTGATAGCGTTCTTTCTCTATATAGACGGTGTAGGAACGATTATTGACAACTGTATCAATATCGGTACGGACTTGGAGCTGAATACGGTCGGCCAGGTAATATTCCTGCTTGCAACGCAGGTAGTTGCTTTCGGTGGCTCGATGGTCTTTGCAAAGCTTTCAAAGAAGTACAGGACCATAACCCTTATCCTGGTTTGCATAGGCGGCTATTTTGCGGTTTGTATTTATGCGCTCACCTTGAGAACGCTTCTTCACTTCGGTATACTTGCTTTCGGCGTAGGATGTTTCCAGGGTTCCATTCAGTCGCTTTCAAGGTCCTACTATTCAAAGATTATCCCTGCCGAAAATACCGGAGAATACTTCGGACTTTATGATATTTTCGCAAAGGGTGCTTCGTGCCTGGGCTCTCTTGTAATCGCCGGCGTTAAGGCGGCAACAGGAAAAATAAACATTGCCGTTGCCTGCATGGCTGTTTTCTTCGCTCTTGGTTTTCTCTTCTTAAAGCTTGCGGACAAAACCGGCGAAAAAGAACAAGACGCATAAATTTTGAAACATTTAAGGGCATCGGAAGAAAGTTCCGGTGCCCTTCCTTTATATATAATACGGAGGTAATATGACACTTCAGCAATTAAGATATGTGGTAACGATAGCAGACTGCGGGTCCATGAATGAAGCGGCAAAGCAGCTTTTTCTTTCTCAGCCGAGCCTTTCGGAAACCGTCAAAGAGCTTGAAAATGAAATCGGAATAGATATTTTCCTTCGTTCAAACAGAGGAATCGTGATAACTCCGGAGGGTGAGGAATTCTTAGGCTATGCCCGCCAGGTGATAGAGCAGTATGAGCTGTTAAATTCAAAGTACATCAGGAAAAACAAAAAAGAAAAATTCGGAGTTTCCGCCCAGCATTATTCTTTTGCCGTGAAGGCTTTTGTGGAAACGGTGAGAAAGATGGGGATGGAGCATTACGAGTTTGCTATTCACGAAACAACGACTTTGGATGTTATAGAAAATGTCCGCAATTTCAAGAGTGAGATAGGCGTTCTTTATAAGAACGATTTTAACAAGCAGGTTCTTGAAAAGATGTTTAAAGAAAACGGATTGGAGTTTACAGATCTTTTCAAATGCGATACCTTTGTTTATCTGTGGTCGGGTCATCCGCTTGCGGGGAAAGAAGAGATTTCCATGAAGGAGCTTGACGACTATCCGTGTCTGTCTTTTGACCAGGGGCGCAACAATTCATTATTTCTCTCTGAGGAAATGAAGAGCACCTACGAATACACACGTCTGATTAAGGCAAACGATCGCGCCACAATGCTCAATCTGATGATCGGATTAAACGGCTATACGCTGTGCTCGGGAATAATATGCGAGGATTTAAACGGAACCGATTATAAAGCCGTGCCGCTCAAAGAGACGGAGAAAATGACTATTGGATATATTAAACGTAAGGGTGCAAAGGTCAGCCATATAGGGGAACTTTACATCGAGGAGTTAAAGAAATACAAGGGAATGGTTATAGGCTGAGCCTATAGCAGGCTCAAGGATTGCCATATTAACACTATTTTTTAACCCTTGCTATAATGACAATGTGCAAGGGAGAAAGCCCAAGCGGGGGAAATGAAATGACAAATTTCGAATACTGCCAAATCAATATGACGAACGTCGGAATAGGCATGTGCATGCCGATTTATTTAATGCGCTCAAAATTAAAAAAACGAATGTGATGACAGATGTATTGAGATTTCAAAAGAATTTAAAACCGCAGGCATCGGGCATCCGGGACCTGCGGTTTCTATTTGCCAGGAACAGCACTTTAGCGTAGCAATCCGTATCGCCTTACAGAAAGGAAAATCATGGCTGACATAATTGTAAAAAACCTCTGCAAAACCTTTGAAACCAAGGAAGGAAAGGTAGAGGCACTTAAAGACATAAATCTCAAAATTGAAGAAGGAAGCATTTACGGAATCATCGGCATGTCCGGCGCAGGAAAAAGCACTCTTGTAAGGTGCTTGAACTATCTTGAGAGACCTACAAGCGGCGAAGTGATTGTTGAAGGCAGGGAATTAGGAAGCCTTACGGACAAGGAAATAGAGTCTCTTCGAAGCCATATAGGAATGATATTCCAGCATTTCAATCTTTTAATGCAGAAGACGGTTATCGATAATGTTTGTTTTCCTTTGACGCTTCAGAAGGTTAAGAAAAAAGAAGCATATGCAAGGGCAAGGCAACTTTTAAAGGTTGTTGGGCTTTCGGAAAAAGAAAAAGCCTATCCTGCGCAGCTTTCGGGAGGGCAGAAGCAGAGGGTGGCAATCGCAAGGGCACTGGCGATGAACCCGAAGATCCTACTCTGCGATGAGGCAACAAGCGCACTCGATCCGCAGACTACGACATCAATACTTAAGCTTTTAGAGGAAATTAACAGGGAACTTAATATCACCATAGTGATAATTACACATCAGATGTCTGTTGTGAGAAAGATTTGCGACCATGTCGCTCTTATAGAAAACGGGGAGATCACAGAGGATGGAACCGTTCGGGATGTTTTTTCTCATATAAGAGACACGGAATTTGAAGAAAAGGAGGAAGAAGACGATGTGGGACAGGGAAGTGTTAAGCATGATAGGAGAGGGAATACTGGAAACATTGTATATGACAATTGTTTCAACCGTTTTGGCCTATGCAATAGGGCTTCCGATGGGAATTTTGCTTTCGGTTACCGCAAAGGACGGAATCAGTCCGAACAAAGTAATATATAGGATTTTGGATGCGATAGCGAACATTGTCAGGAGCATTCCGTTCATTATACTTTTAGTCTTACTGATTCCGTTTACAAGGCTTGTGGTCGGGAGGAGCTATGGGTCGACGGCAACCATTGTGCCGTTGGTGGTTGCGGCCGGACCGTATATAGGGCGAATGGTTGAATCATCGCTAAAAGAGGTTGACACAGGTGTCATCGAGGCGGCTCGGTCAATGGGGGCAAGTAAGATGCAGATAGTCACTAAGGTAATGTTGACAGAGGCGAGAACGTCTCTTTTGGTGGGAGCGACAATCGCCCTCGGAACGGTGCTTGGCTACTCTGCAATGTCCGGAGCCGTAGGAGGCGGAGGGCTCGGAGCAATAGCCATCAGATACGGATATACCAGGTGGCAGACGGACATAATGATTGTCACGGTAGTTTTGCTGATTGTCTTGTCACAGATTTTTCAAACGGCGGGAATGAAACTTGCCGGAAGTTTAGATCACAGAAAATGAAAATGCGTTAAGCGCAAGGAGGATTATTATGAAAAAGAACATTTTGGCTTTAGGATTGGTTGGAATTTTGGCACTCGGTTTATTTGCGGGTTGCGGAAATACGGGCGATGAATCGAATTTGACGCCTATTACGATTGCCGCATCGGCAACGCCGCACGCAGAGATTTTGGAGGCTGCGAAGCCTTATTTGGAGGCAAAAGGGTATGAACTTAAGATAACGGAATTTGACGATTACGTACAGCCAAACGAAGTGGTTGAAAGCGGAGAATTTGATGCAAATTACTTCCAGCATGTGCCTTATCTTGAAAGCTTCAACGAGGAAAAGGGAACTCACCTTGTTGAGGCCGGAAAGATTCACTATGAGCCCTTCGGAATTTATCCGGGCACAAAGTCAAGCCTTTCGGACGTATCCGACGGAGATACGATAGCGGTTCCAAATGATACTACAAATGAGGCAAGAGCGCTCTTACTGCTTCAGGCTAACGGCTTAATTACCTTAAAGGACGGAGCGGGCTTAAAGGCAACGGTTAACGATATTTCCGAAAATCCTTACAACTTAAAGATTGAAGAACTTGCGGCCGAGCAGGTAGCAAGAGTCAAGGACGAGGTTGCTTACGTCGTATTAAACGGAAACTATGCACTTGCGGCGGGCTTTTCGGTATCGAAGGACTCTCTGGCATATGAAACAACTGATTCCGAGGCCGCAAAGACTTACGTCAACATTATTGCGGTAAAGGAAGGCAATGAAGACAATGAGGGCATCAAGGCTTTGGTAGAAGTATTAACGTCGGATGAAATCAAGGATTTTATCAATGAAACCTATGACGGAGCCGTTGTTCCGTATGAAGAGCAATAAAAAAGCGTTCCGCCTGCGGAACGCTCGCGCCGAGCGCGGTCGCGTTAGCGACATTTTCCCTACGAGTGAGTGTGCAAAAGAGGTCGCGGATCATTTCCGCGACCTTTTCGATATTTTAAAGACTTGCGTCGGTATTAAGTAAAAGCTTCTTTGTAGACGGTACGGAGAGCAGTATAAAGGCTCCGATAACCGTTATGATGAGCTCGGGGAGCATATATGCTCCGTTATAAAGAAAGCTGTAGAGGAATTCGCTTTCGGTGGAGAAGCCATCCCAAAGTTCACCGACACTGTGCCAGATGATTACGCCGCTTGAAAAGTGTACCAGAAAACGAAGTACAACGGCAATCACAATACCGATTAAAGCGCCGCCGGTTTTCTTTTTCCTAAAGATGCCCGCAATTCCGAGTACGGAAAAAGCAAGGATGTAATCAAGGAAGATGCAGGCAACGAGCATTCCGGGTGTAAGTCCCCAGCCAAAGAGGCCGCCGATGATGCCTTGCAGGAGCTGAACCAGTGAATAGGTAAAGGAAACTATGAATCCCGGACCTACTCCCCAGCGGATTGAATAGATTACAATCGGCAACATGGAAAGAAGAGTGATTGAGCCGCCCCAAGGTAACTGAAATACCTTGATGAAGCTTAGGATTGTGGCCAGGGCTACCATTGCGGCACCTTCGACCAGCATACGTGTTTTGTTTTTTTGCATAAAAAAACCTCCTTAAAATGCGGAGGGAGAGTGAGAAAAGACTTATCATGCTTCCTTACGCCGGCATTACCCGGTTCAAGTGATGAGGGTCAAGAAACCTAAGTTTCAATCTCAGCTTGCGCTCCCCTAGCGTATATTGAACTTGCAGGGATGTATCCCTACAGACAAAAGTCAGTATATACAGATTGTCATATAATGTCAATGACAGACCCATAAAAAAGCGTTCTGTTTACAGAATGCTCGACGTCTGGCGCGGTCGCTTTAGCGACATATTCCTCACGCGCGAGTGCGCATCGTTGGCACGTAGTGTCTTTTTTGCTATATAGCAAAAAAGCGTTCCGCTTGCGGAACGCTTTCTGTAATATCAGTCAACCTTAATTTCGTGAATCCAGCCCTTGGGAGCTTCGATGCGGCCCATCTGGATACCGGTAAGGGTGTCATAAAGCTTCTTGGTAACAGGACCCATTTCGTCCATGCCCGAAGGGAAGCAGATTTCCTTGCCGTGATCGTTTATCTTTCCGACAGGAGAAATAACGGCTGCGGTACCGCAAAGACCGCATTCTGCCATATTCTTAACTTCGTCGAAGTAAACTTCTCTTTCCTCAACCTCAAGACCTAAGTATTCCTTTGCAACAACCATCAATGAACGACGTGTGATTGAAGGAAGAATGGTGCTTGACTTGGGTGTTACAAACTTGCCGTCTTTTGTAATGAACATAAAGTTTGCACCGCCTGTTTCTTCAACCTTTGTACGGGTTGCGGAATCAAGATACATATTTTCGTCAAAGCCTTGTCTGTGAGCGTCCATGATAGCGTAAAGGCTCATTGCGTAGTTAAGGCCTGCTTTGATATGTCCTGTTCCGTGCGGAGCCGCACGATCATAATCGCAGACTCTTATGGTGATGGGCTTTGCACCGCCCTTAAAGTAAGGACCGACGGGGGTACAGAACATTCTGAACTGATATTCCTCTGCGGGCTTTACGCCGATTACTGAAGAAGAGCCAAACATAAAGGGTCTGATATAAAGTGTTGCACCCGAGCCGTAAGGCGGTACGAATTTTGCATTGCTTGAAACTACCAAATCGACTGCCTCGAGAAATTTCTCTTTGGGGAAAACAGGCATTTCAAGGCGCTTGCAGGAATCTATCATTCTGTCGGCATTTAAGTCGGGACGGAAAGTTACGATTTTACCGTCTTCCGTAGTATATGCCTTTAATCCTTCGAAACAGGTTTGAGCATATTGAAGGACGCCTGCACATTCGCTGATGACAACGTTTGAGTCACTCACCAGTCCGCCTTCCGTCCATGCTCCGTTTTTATAGTCGGCCACATATCGCTTGTCGGTAGGAATATAGCCAAAGCCTATATTTGACCAATCAATATTTGCTTTTTCCATAGTAAAAGCCTCCTTTGATTTAGTACGTTAAATTGTTAAAATTCTTTTGTCCTATTATGGTAGCATTTGCTTTAAAAGTCAATGCTTATGAAAGAAGATCCGAAAGAGAAGCAAACTCTTGAAGGGTAAGCGCTTCGCCGCGAATTGTGGGTGAAAGATTTAAGGCCGCAAGAGCCTCTGAAATCCTGTCTTTTGTGATATTCTCGATTCCCGCATTTGACAGGCTGTTTACCAAAGTCTTCCTTCGTTGATTGAAGGCGGCGCGGATAATCGCAAACATCAGAGCCTCATCCCTTATATGCACAGGCGGTTCTTTATGGCAGGTAAGCTTTATGACGGCACTGTCAACATTGGGTCTCGGTATAAAGCATGAGGCCGAGACATTTAAGATGACCTTTGGTACGGAATAATATTGTACGGCCAAAGAAAGAGCTCCGTAGTCCTTTGTGCCGGGACCTACCTGCATCCTTTCGGCAACTTCCTTTTGCACCATGACTGTAATGCTTTCGAGAGGAACGTGATGCTCAAACAGTCCCATGATGATAGGAGTTGTGATGTAGTAAGGCAGGTTTGCGACTACCTTTATCGGCTTTCCGTCGTTGTATTCCATTGCAAGGCTTGAAATATCAAGTTTGAGAACATCCTCGTTGATGACAGTTTTGTTGTCATAGTCTTTAAGAGTCTCAGAGAGGATGGGAATCAGGTTTTTGTCAATTTCAACGGCGATTACAAATCTGGCATTTTCACACAGGTACTGGGTCATCGTTCCTATTCCCGGTCCGATTTCGAGAACACAGTCGTCCTTTGTAATTTCCGCACCTTTAATGATTCCTTCCAGTACATTTGTATCAATTAAGAAATTCTGGCCGAATTTCTTTTGAAAGGTAAAGCCGTATTTGTCGAGTATTTTTAAGGTGTTTGATGGTATTCCGAGGTCTGCCATATCTAGTCCTTTATGTCAAAAAGTCTGCATGCATTATCGTAGGTTGCTTTCTCAACCTCTGCGGCCGTGATTCCACGAAGAGATGCTATCTCTTCAATCACGAAAGGTAGGTATAAAGAAGAGTTTCTTTCTCCGCGGTGAGGAACGGGAGCCATGTAGGGGCAATCTGTTTCGATGAGTATCGATCCAAGCGGAACAGCGGTGGCAACTTCTTTAAGCTTTCGACCGTTTTTAAAGGTAACAACTCCGCCGATTCCTATCATATAGCCCATTTTCACGTATTCAAGTGCCATTTCCTTGGAAGAAGAAAAACAATGGATCACACCTTTTTTCTTTGGTGACATCTTAGATAGGATTTCAAAGGTTTCTTCGCTTGCATCGCGGGAATGTACGATGACAGGCAGATTGTATTTGTCTGCAAGTTTAAGCTGATATATAAAGGCTTCTCTTTGTACATCCTTTGAGGGCTCATCATAATGGTAGTCAAGACCGATTTCGCCTATTGCAACCGGAGAAGAGGATTCTATGAAAGTTTCCAGTTTCCTTTTAGTATCGTCATTTAACTCTAAGGCATTTTCCGGATGCACACCAAGCGCGGGATAAAGAAAATCGTACTTAGCGCACATGTCAAGAATCCTCGGAATATCTTTAAAGGCTGAGCCTACGGCGATGACCTTTCCTATATTATGTTCTTTTAGGGACGATATAAGGACCTCTCTGTCGTCATCAAAGGCCGGATCGTCGTAATGTGAATGGGATTCGAATATCATAGATAGGATTATAGCATATGAATGCAAGAGTGCGCATCGCCCCGCGAGGAGCATATTGAAGCAAGCTTGCATCGAAGTTTTGACTTTTCGACCCTGTATAAACAAAATGCGTTCCGCTTGCGGAACGCTGGCGTCTGGCGCGGTCGCTTTAGCGACATATACATTACGCGCGAGTGCGCATCGCTACGCGAGGAGCTCTTTTAATTAGGCTTTTATGTTTATACGGATTGCTACGCGCTACGCGCTCCCGCAATCCTGCAGACATTCGTAATCCGCTCATTTTTCTTCGAAAAATGGCTACTTACTCATGTCTGGGCGGGTCTCAAGGTCAAAACTTCTCTTGCAAGCAAGCTTGCATCGAAGTTTTGACTTTTCGACCCTGTATAAACAAAAAAGAGCCGTAAACCTGCACTAAGCTAAGTCTACGACTGATACGTGCGCCTTCAGGGGCTCGAACCCTGGACACCCTGATTAAGAGTCAGGTGCTCTACCAACTGAGCTAAAGGCGCGTCTGTTTCACAACGCAAGAATGAATATATCACAGTAAAAATCATTTTGCAAGAGTTTTTTTAAAAAAATTTAGCAGAATTTTTACGGATAGTTTAGAAGATAAATCAGGCTCCGCTAAAATCGCGGAGCCTGTTTCAATTACTGTTCTTTATCCTTTGATTTCTCGGGAATTTTTGAAATCAGAGCAGTGACAATCATTATGATGATAATCGATACGAAGATACCGACCAGGCCCAGGCCTGCTATCTTAAGTGCAACCAATAATTTTGCAGCCATATTAACCTCCTAATTATAAGTAACTTTTACAAACATGAAGAAACAAGCGTGATGATAAGTCCGCCGGCAATTGCGGAAGCAATCTGTCCGGAAACATTTGCGCCTGCGGCATGCATTATCAAAATGTTTGCGGGGTTTTCCTTTAAAGCCATCTTCTGAACAACTCTTGAGGACATGGGGAATGCCGAAATGCCGGCTGCTCCGACCATGGGGTTTACTTTTTCCTTCATGAAGAGGTTTAAGAACTTTGCAAAAAGAACGCCGCCGATTGTATCGAATACAAAGGCAAAGAGTCCGATTGCCATGATAAGAAGGGTATCTACACGTACAAATTCTTCAGCCTGCATACTGAAGGCAATTGTGATGCCGAGGAACAGGGTGATGAGGTTTGAAAGCGTGTTCTGTGCGGTTTCGGACATCGTTCCGAGTACCCCGCATTCTCTTATGAGGTTACCGAACATCAGGAAGCCAACGAGGGAAGCGGATGTGGGAGCTATCAGGCCTACTACAAAGGTAACGATAATGGGGAAAGCGATTCTGACTCTCTTTGAAACCGAATTAGCTTCGTATTTCATGGTCATGCATCTTTCTTTCTTCGTGGTGACAAGCTTGATGGCAGCAGGCTGAATAATGGGAACCAAAGCCATGTAGGAGTATGCTGCAACGGCAATTGCACCTATGTAGTTTGAATGTAAGATCTGTGAAACCAAAATTGATGTGGGGCCGTCTGCGGCACCGATAATTGCAACGCTCGCTGCGTCCTTGAGATCGAAGCCGAGTAAAGTTGCAAAGATTAAAGCGGCAAAGATACCGAACTGAGCGGCAGCTCCGTAGAGGAACAGTACCGGCTTTGAAAGAAGCGGACCGAAGTCAATCATTGCACCGATACCGATAAACAACAGTATCGGGAGCGCTTCCGAGGCATCGATTCCGATGTTGAAAAGCCATTCGATAATGCCCTGTGTTTCTCCTACACCTTCAAGGTACTGATTAATGGCACTTGAAGCGGGGATGTTTACAAGGATTGCTCCGAAACCCATGGGGAGCAGGAGCGAGGGCTCGTACTCTTTCTTGATTGCCAGATAGATGAGCAAGAGTCCGACTACGTACATTACGCACTGTTTCCAGGTGATGGCCATGAGACCGTCGATTAGAAATTCCATGTTTCTTCCTCCTAAAATTTGGATCAAAGGAAAAATAAAGACTTCTATTACATTTATGTCAATAACAAATGTAATAAAAGTCTTACCATTTAAACCTTTGGCGGGCTTTCGCCGAGATGTCGCCAAAAATCCATCATTCGATGGCGGTTACTCCCTTTGATTGCCGTTATTCTACCGAAAATAACCGGTAACGTCAAGAGATTCTTAGAAAGAAATGAAGAGAAAATAAAATATTGGAAAACCTTGTGCATTTGCGGTATCCGGTGTTCTTTTTCATCGGAAAAAGCTCTTAGATAAAGGCTAAAATCGAACCGAAATTTACACAAGATTTTGTGGTCTATTCTTTTGACTTTGACAAGATGGTGTGATAGAATTTTTTTACGATAGGGATATTTTTATCGAAAAGGTGACCGGGTTGGATAAATTTGATTATAAAGTTCGTATAGACGAAATCGAAGGACTTATTAAAGATAAAAAATATAAAGAAGCGGTGGAAATCGCGGACACCATTGATTGGAGAAACGTGCGCAACAGCATGATGCTCTGCTCAATCAGCGATCTTTACAAGAAGTGCGGCCGCTTCGAGGACAGCCGCGATATATTGCTCATTGCCTACCAGAGAAATCCCGGGGGCAGGATGATTCTTTACTCCCTTTGCGAGTTGTCGATTAAGCTTGGGGATGTCTTAAACGCCATAGAGTATTTCAAGGAGTTCACGCAGGTCGCACCGCGCGACACCGGCAGGTTTGTACTCAAATACAAGCTTTATACGGCTCAGGAGGTCGGTCTTGATGAGCGTATCGGCATCTTAGAGGATCTTCAAAAGTACGAATGCAAGGAACGCTGGATGTATGAGCTTGCTTACCTCTACCATATGCAGGGGTACGGTGAGAAGTGCGTTGAGGAATGTAATCAAATCGTTCTTTATTTCGGAGAAGGCAAGTATGTGCTTAAGGCGCTGGAGCTTAAGCTTCTTCACGAGCCTCTCACATATGAACAGGACCTCATCTACCAAAGACTCACGGACCCTCACGCAGGCGAAGAGCTGGTTAAGGATCTCGATCAGAGCAAGCTTAATGCCATCGATTTCCAAAAAGAACTCGCAAACAATGTGGCTGAGGTCATAAATCGCGCAGAAACGGATAAAGAAAACGTTTCGGAAGAAGTAACGGAACCTGGCTCTGAGGAAAGCGCAAACGCCGGGGACAGGACGGAGATACTTGAAAGCGTATCCGCATACGGTGGGGCATCCAAAGAAGACCTCGGTGACACCAGGGTCTTGGGCAGTACCTCGTCCGATACAAGGGTGATCAATTCAAAGGAGATCCTGGAAAAGACCGCCGAAAAAGAACCTGCGGTTTCAAAGACGATACTTCCTGAGAAGAGCTACGATGAGATGCGCGGGATTATGCCGAAGTCTCAGAAGAATACAGCCATTCTTTTTCCCAATTATGACGACATGGTTTACACGGACACGGACGGACAGATTGCCTTTAACGTTCCGGAGCATTCCGGTGTCGAAAAGCAGATTACGGGTCAGATCAGTATAAATGAGGTGCTCCTTGAGTGGGAACGCATGAAGAACGCCAACGAGGCAAAGTGGCGTGAAGACATGCAGCGCAGGGTCAAGGAACAGGCAGACAATCTCTTTAAGAGCTTCGACGAAAGCACCAAGGACGGCCTTCTTGAAAAGCTTGAGGATGAGGTCGTAAGCGGCGCAGATGTAACGTTGACTTCCGAGGAAAAGACGAACATCTCAAACGAAGGCTTAAATGTCTACTCCGATGAAGATATGACGGAGATATCAATAGCCGGTGAAGGCGCCGAATACGTTGAAAGTTACGTAGAAGAGCCTGCAACAGGTGAGAGCGCGGGTACTTTGCCGGAAGAAATACCGGATGTTGTGATCTCAAGCGGAAAGCAGGCTTCACCTGCTGTCTCCGATATCAGGGAGATTATTATAGATGACATTTCCACATCCGAAGAGGCTATGGAAGAGTCTTCACCGGAGCCTGTGAAAGACGACTTAAGTTCCATACAGGAAGAGCCCAAGGAACAGTCGGAGCCTACAGAGGAAGTGACGGAGGAACGCCTGGATCCCTCACCGGAGGAACTCTATTTTGACAGAGCTTCTTTTTCCGAGGATGAGAGCGAGGTTACAGAAGATTCGGACGAATCGGAAGTCACACCGGAGGCAGAGCCCGATGAAAACGATTACCTTTTTGCTTTTGCCAAAGCAGGGGAAGAACGGGATAAAGAAGATTTACGTATAATGGAGGAGTATTCAAATTCTGCGGATTCGGATGACGATTCCGTTAAAGAAGGTTCCGAAACCGAGGGTGAGGCAGAGGAAGAGATTCCTGCTATTGAAGAAGCTTCGCATGAAGATGCTGCACAGGAAGTCAAAGAAGACGTCGCCGATTATGAAGAAACAATTTCCGAGGAAGAGCCGGAAACGGATATTTCGGATGCAGACCTTAAAGAATACGATGTAGAGCAGGATACCAAATCAGAGGAAGAAACGGAAGAGTCTTATCCGGAGACGGAGAGCGAAGAAGAGTCTTACGAAGAGGAAACACCGAAGGTTCGCGAATCAGGCTTTACCGAGGAGCAGGAGGAAAGATTCGAAGCCTTCATACAGACGGAAGCGGCAAGGGAGCAGCTCAAAGAAACTCTTGAGAATATCTCGATGGAGAGCGGACACGGAAATGTCATCATCGGCAGTGAGGATGTTGACGGAGCCGTCGAGCTTGCCAAAGGCATCATAATGGAGCTTTCCGATAAAGAGAAGATCATCGGGAAGGTTGCAAAGATAAAAGCATCAACGTTGAATGCCAAGGATGCAACGGAAACTCTTTCAAGACTGTACGACGGAGCACTGATTATTCAGGATGGCAATGAGCTTCGTGAAGAGACACTTGATGCAATCAGAAAGGTTACAAACAACCCTGATGTCAGAATTTTCATCATACTTACCGCCACAAAGAGGGCAAAGCACAAGTTTATCATGAGCAACGCCGATCTTCTTGAGAGCTTTGACGTAAGCATTGACATAGATGCCCTGTCAAACAAGGAACTTGTGAATTACGCAAAGGGTTATGCTCACAGCAAGGATTATACGATTGACGAGCTCGGAATTTTGGCACTTCATACACGTATAGACGAACGGCAGACAAACGAACATTGTGTTACGATTACCGAGGTGAAAGAGATTATTGATGAAGCAATCTCCAAATCGTCCAAAAAGAGCGTAAAGCATTTTATGGATGTTTTGGTCGGCAAGCGTTACGATGACAATGAAATGATAGTTCTTCGCGAAAAAGATTTTACAGAATAAAAACCGGGGGATTAATATGAATCCGATAGCGATAACAGAAACAGACGAATATCTTTTTGCTGAAGGTACCAATTACGAGATATACAAAAAAATGGGTGCTCATCCGTGCACAGAAGACGGAAAAGAAGGAGTTTATTTTTCGGTTTATGCACCTCATGCCAAGGAAGTATATGTCGTAGGTGATTTTAATAACTGGGCGGAATGGCAGACCCCCTTACGCAAGCTTGGCCCCGGAGGAATCTGGGCGGGCTTTGTCGAGGGAGCAAAGGAATATGATTTATACAAGTTCTTTATAAAGGCGCCAAACGATACAACACTTTATAAAGCCGACCCCTTTGCAAATTATGCCGAGAAGCGTCCCGGAACAGCATCGAGGATTATCAATTTAAACGGATTCAAATGGGCCGATAAGAGATGGCTCAACAAGCGCGATAAGGTCGATATGTTTAAAGAACCGCTCGCAATTTACGAGTGTCAGATCGGTTCTTTCATGAAACATCCCGGAAGGGAAGACGGCGCTTACTATTCCTACAGGGAATTTACGGATCGCATAGTCGAATATTGCAAGGAAATGAAGTATACCCATATCGAGCTTATGGGAATTGCCGAGCATCCCTTTGACGGTTCCTGGGGATATCAGGTGACAGGGTACTATGCTCCTACATCAAGATACGGTGAGCCCAAAGACTTTATGTATCTGGTAAACGAGCTTCATAAAAACGGAATCGGCGTGATCCTTGACTGGGTTCCCGCACATTTTGCAAAGGATGCCCACGGTCTTGCCGATTTTGACGGTGAAGCTGTTTTCGAGCATCCCGATCCGAGGCTCGGAGAACATCCCGAGTGGGGGACAAAGATTTTCAATTACTCCAAAAATGAAGTTATAAACTTCCTGATTGCCAATGTTTTCTATTGGATAGAAATGTATCATATCGACGGAATAAGGGTTGATGCGGTAGCATCGATGCTTTATCTGGACTACGGCAAGAAGGACGGACAGTGGGTAGCAAACAAGTACGGCGGAAATAAGAACCTTGAGGCAATCGAGTTCTTTAAGCATTTAAACTCCATCGTACACAAAGCTCATCCGGGCTTTATGACCATTGCCGAGGAGTCAACCGCCTGGCCGAAGGTAACGGGTCCTGTCGAAGAGGACGGATTGGGATTTTCATACAAATGGAATATGGGTTGGATGCATGATTTCTGCGAATACATGAAGCTTGATCCGTATTTCAGAAAAGACAATCATTACAGCATGACCTTTGCCATGAGCTACAATGAGTATGAAAATTATATTCTTCCGCTATCACATGACGAGGTCGTTCATTTAAAGTGCTCTATGGTTGAAAAGATGCCCGGATACAAGGTTGATAAGTACGCAAACCTTCGTGCCGGCTACACTTTCATGTTCGGACATTGCGGTAAAAAGCTTATTTTCATGGGCCAGGACTTCGGACAGGAAAGAGAATGGAGTGAGGAGCGTGAGCTTGACTGGTACATGCTTACAAATCCTTTAAATCGCGGGCTTAAGGATTTTGTTTGCGAACTGTTAAAGATATATCGCGAATATCCGTGCCTTTACAGAGAGGATAACAGCTGGAAGGGCTTCGAGTGGATGAATGCGGATGACAAGGACAGGAGTACGTTTTCCTTTATCAGACGTTGCGAAGATGATGCAAGATGCCTCTTGTTTGTGATAAACTTCACTCCAATGGACTGGAAGGATTACAAACTCGGAGTCGTAAAGAACGGAAAGTACAGCCTTATCTTAAACAGTGACGATGAACGCTTTGGCGGAAACGGGAAGACGGTTGTAAAAGAAGTTACCGCAGTAAAGGAAAATTGCGATTACAAGGATTATTCAATAACACTTGATATCCCTGCTTATTCAGCTCTTGTATTTAAGTATTGAGTAAAGATTACAGTTAAATATGCCGAAATAAAAGGTAAGCGAGTAGCTTACCTTTTATTGCTATATGGGAAATTGCTCCGCGTGGGAGAGCCAAGTCCCTCTCAGTCACCTACGGTGACAG
>CAVJJQ010000052.1:0-16581 GCA_963649755.1 bacterium
GTATTAGTAGTAGTGCCTGTTGATTAGTGGAAAATAAGCTAAAAGGTTTAAATTAAGGCAAATATTAAATTTAAAATACATGTTTAAAATTTTTAATAATGTGTTAATTATTTAAAATTATCAACATCCCTTAATTTAAAAAATAATTTTATCAACCTTTTTAACTATGATGGGGATATCTTATTCTTAATAACTTCTATGTTGGAAGCCAGTTCATTATCACTCTTAATGTCAGCTGTAATTTTGTCTATTCCGTACATTACCGTTGTATGATCTCGTCCCAAAAAGCTTCCTATTTCACTTAAGTTTAAGTCAGTAAGCTCTTTGCAAAGGTACATAATAATCTGCCTGGACAAAGCAATTTCCGAACTTCTCTTTTTTGAAAAAATAGCATCTGACTTTATTCCGTAATGTTCGGAAACAATATCAGTAATGTATTTGGCATTTATTTTAAGGGGCTTATCAGGAGAAATAACATCTCTCAAAGCTTCTTCTGCTTTAGGAAGATCCATTTCAACATTATTGAGCTTTGAATAAGCTACTATCTTGTTGAAAGCTCCTTCAAGTTCCCTGATATTTGAATTAATATTATTTGCTATATATTCAATAATATCTTTACTGATATAGATATCACAGTTTTCGGCGTTCTTCATAAGAATAGCCATTTTTGTTTCATAATCGGGAACCTTTATATCGGTAATAATTCCCATACCGAATCTTGAAATAAGACGTTCATCCAGGGTTGCAAGCTGTTTTGGAGGTTTATCGGATGAAAGAACTATTTGTTTACCCAAAGAATGAAGTGCATTAAATGTATTGAAGAATTCTTCCTGAGTCGATTCTTTACCTATGATGAACTGAACGTCGTCTACCATCAAAACATCGACTGTTCTGTATTTTTCTCTTAATTTATTAATATCCGAAGCATTACCGCTTCTGACACTTTTAATTACTTCGTTTGTAAAATCCTCACTTGTTACATAAAGAACCTTCATATTTTTATTGTGTTCCAATATGTAATGTCCTATTGCATGCATTAAGTGAGTTTTACCAAGTCCGGCTCCTCCGTATATATAAAGGGGGTTATAAGCTTCGCCGGGAGATTCGGCTACTGCCAGGGAAGCAGCATGTGCCATCTTGTTGTAATTTCCTACTACAAATGTATCAAATTTATACTTTGGATTTAAATTCGAATTTTCATAGCCAATATTGTAAGAAACATTTTTATAAGGAAGATTTTCCTTTTTTTGAAGATTATTCTCAAGTTCGAAAGAAACATCATAATCATGATTCATGATTTCCGAGATGGTAACGTGAAAAGAATCTTCGTATTTCTTTTTAATATAATTCAAATGAGTTGATTGATCGTAAGGTATGCTGATGATTACTGTGTTGTCTTCTACGGCATAAAATTTTAAAGGTTCAATCCAGGTCTTGAAGGCTACATCGGTAACGTCATATTCCCTGCGGACTGTATCTTTTATCAAGTCCCATTTACTTTCTATTTCCGACATAAATTCCTCCAAAACAAACGCGTATTAATAATAAGGTAAAAATAAAATTATTATGAAAAAAACATGTACAATTTATCTTACCCCAATAGGTTAAATAATTCAAACATATATTTATCCACAAAATAGGTATAAGTTTATCCACATTTTGTGGATAAAATAAAAAAGCAAACAAACATTTTATATGATTAAATAAGTTTTGTTGATAAGTTGATAAAAATTATTAAAGATCATTTATCCCTTAAAAATAAAAGATTTCTGCAATAATTATATATTATAATCAACAACTTATCCACATTTTATTCACCTTTTGTGGATAAATTATGAGGATAAAATATGATATAAACTTTTCCACAATCTATATGTTGATAAATAAAATTTACAAAATACATGATGTTGAAAACAATTTAAATAAAAATAAAAATTTACTTTCGGACATCTCTTTTTCTTGACTTTAAAAGTCTTTTCTAATACAATCGTATTGCTGTTTTCCAAGTAAATAACAGCCTTTTAAGGGTTTAAAGTAAGGAGGTGTTTTTGATGAAGATGACATTTCAGCCTAAGAAGAGATCACATTCAAAGGTTCACGGATTTAGAGCAAGAATGAGTACTCCCGGTGGAAGAAAGGTTTTAGCTTCCAGAAGAGCAAAGGGAAGAAAGAAATTATCAGCTTAGGCCGCAGAAATGTGGCCTTTTTTCTAATTCAATTTTATGGTTTACACGGAATCTTTAAAAAAGAATAATGACTTTCTTTATGTATACAGAAACGGACAGTCTAAAGCAAATAAGTATTTGGTAATGTATGTTGTGGAAAACGGCTCTGATATTAACAGACTTGGAATTTCCGTATCAAAGAAAGTAGGCAACAGCGTTGTAAGACATCATTTAAAGCGATTGATTCGCGAAAGTTACAGATTACATGAAGCTATGTTTAATAGTGGTTTAAACATTGTAGTCGTCGCAAGGGCAAGTGCAAAAGATGTTTCGTACTTTGATATCGAAAAAGCACTTTTACATTTGGGAAAGCTTCACAAGATAGTGTCAAAATAATTATGATGAAAAGAATATTAATATTTTTGATAAAATTTTACAGAAAATATATTTCACCGATGAAGATTTCAAAGTGTCCTTATTATCCTACCTGTTCCACATACGGACTTGAGGCCGTTGAAAAATACGGAGCAATAAAGGGCGGTGCTTTGGCTGCTTGGAGGATTCTTCGGTGCAATCCTTTTTCAAAGGGAGGATATGATCCCGTCCCTTAGATTTATTTCATTAAAAATAAGATATTTCTTTTAGTTTTGGAGGATACCAGTTGGAATATTTATTTTTGACCCAGTACACAGGTAAGATTTTAGGGCCTATTGCAAAATATATCCTTGGACCGATTTTAAACGGAGTATTTATATTTCTTGATTGGTTACCATGGAAAAATTCAGCCAATGTTGGCGTAGCAATTATACTTTTTACAATTGTTATTTATCTGATTCTTTTACCTTTAACCATTAAGCAGCAAAAATTTTCAAAACTTCAGTCAAAGATGCAGCCGGAACTTCAGGCTATTCAGGCTAAGTATAAGGGAAAAAAAGATCAGGATTCACAGATGGCCATGAATCAGGAGACGCAGCAGGTTTACTCCAAGTACGGAGTATCACCTACAGGCAGCTGTCTTCCTTTGTTGATTCAGATGCCCATTCTTTTTGCTCTTTACAGAGTTATTTATTCAATTCCCGCTTATGTACCGATGGTAAAGAATGCCTATACGGATATTGTAAACGGCTTGATTGAAAAAGAAGGTTCATCGGAGTTTATTCAGGGCCTGTCAAGTGCCTCAAACTTTACAAAGCAGTTTTCAAATGAAGCCTTTACTTCAGGAGATGTTGAATATGTTTCAAACACCTTTATTGATGTCTTGAACAGAGCTTCCGAATCGGATTGGCTTTCAATCTCCGAAAAGTTCCCGGATTTGTCTTCGATAGTTGATTCTACGATGGCAACCCTTAAGGGATTCAATAATTTCTTCGGCATGAATATCGGATATTCACCCAGTGAAATTATTAAGACTGCTTTTGCAGACAAGAATTTACTCATTTGTGTAGCAGCAATTTTGGTTCCCGTTCTTTCTGCGGTTACGCAGTGGATTAACGTAAAGCTTACTCCCGGTTCAAATAATAATCAGAAGACCGGAAATGAGCAGGCAGATCAGATGGCTTCTTCCATGAAAGCCATGAATACATTTATGCCTATTATGTCGGCAATTTTCTGTTTTACACTCCCTACCGGTATGGGTATTTACTGGATTGCAGGTTCTGTTGTAAGAAGTGTTCAGCAGGTTCTCATCAACAAGCATATCGATAAGCTTGATCTTGATGCCGAGATAAAGAAAAATGTTGAAAAGAAAAATAAGAGACTTAAGAGAGCCGGAATTGACCCTGAGACTCTTATGGCAAATGCAAATCGTTCTACCAGGTCGATGGCATCAAAGGCAACGGTTAATACTTCTGCAGATGTAAGTTCAAATGTAAACAAAGGTAAGGTAGTAGACAATACCGAGTATTACAATAAGAATGTATCAAAACCCGGATCGATAGCCGCAAAAGCCAATATGGTAAAACAGTATAACGAAAAAAATAATCAGCAGGGGTAGTAAGATGGAATATAAAGAATTTAGTGCAAAAACAGTAGATGACGCCATTACCGATGCATGTACAAGTTTTTCCGTAACAAGTGACAAGCTTGATTATGTGGTAGTTGAAGAAGCATCGACAAGTTTTTTCGGACTTAAATCAAAGCCCGCATTGATAAAGGCAAGATTAAAAGAAGAGATAAAAGTTTCACTTCCCATTGATCAGAAAGTTTCAGAGTTCTTATCCCAGGTTTTAAAGGCAATGTCTCTTGAAGCAACCGTAAAGATTGATTACAATGAAGCTGAAAAAGAAATGGACATTGAACTCGTAGGCGAGGACATGGGTCTTTTAATCGGAAAACGCGGAGCAACTCTTGATTCTCTTCAGTATTTAGCTTCATTGGTAGCAAATAAAGAAGCCGGTGAATATATCAGAGTCAAACTTGACACCGAAAACTATCGTGAGCGGAGAAAGAAAACTCTCGAAAATCTTGCGAAGAACATGGCCTTTAAGGTTAAGAGAACAAGAAGATCGGTTTCTTTGGAGCCTATGAATCCTTATGAAAGAAGAGTTATTCATTCGGCACTTCAAAATGATAAATATGTAACTACTCACAGTGAAGGCGAAGAACCGTTTAGACATGTTGTTATTACAATGAAGAAATAGCATTTGAGAGTGTCTTGAGTAATAAACTTGAGACACTCATTTTTTTAACTATATGGAAACCAATACTATTGCTGCAATTTCAACTGCTTTATCCGAGGGCGGAATCGGTATTGTCAGGGTAAGCGGTGAAGATGCATTTCAAATCGTAAACAAAATATTTAAAAATAAAAAGGGGGAGCAAAGTCTTCTTTCTTTTAAGAGCCATACCATACACTATGGTTTTATTTATGATGGTGATGAAATAATCGATGAAGTAATGGTTTCGGTTATGAAGGCACCCAATACTTTCACTAAAGAAGATGTTGTTGAAATTAATTGTCATGGCGGTGTTTTGGTTTGCAAGAAAATTTTAAATCTTGTGCTTAGTAACGGCGCGAGACTTTCTGAACCCGGCGAGTTTACAAAGAGAGCTTTTTTAAACGGACGTATAGATTTATCAAGAGCCGAAGCGGTAATGGATTTAATTTCGTCAAAAAGCAATGCTTCGTTAAAGAACAGTATTAATTTACTCGAAGGAAGGCTTTTTAATGAAATTAAAGCTTTACGAGACGAAACGATTTATGAGATTGCTTTTATCGAATCGGCTTTAGACGATCCTGAACACATAATTCTTGAAGGATATCCTGAAAGACTAAGCAAAAAACTTGATAGTTTAATCAGCCGTACTTATAAATTGTATTCTTCTTCAAAAAACGGAAAGTTTTTAAAGGAAGGTATTAATACCGTTATTGTCGGTAAACCCAATGTCGGAAAATCTTCTTTACTGAATGCACTTATCGGGCGTGAGCGTGCAATTGTTACTGAAATTGCAGGTACGACTCGTGATGTTATTGAGGAGCAGATTACCTTAAATGACATAGTGTTAAATTTAGTTGATACTGCCGGTATCAGAGAGACAAGCGATACGGTTGAAAATATCGGTGTCGAAAGAGCAAAAAAATATGCCGATTTGGCAGATCTTGTACTCTTTGTAATAGATGCCTCACTTCCTCTTTCAGGTGAGGATAAAGAAATTTTTGATCTTATCAAAAATAAAAATGTAATTATTCTTCTTAATAAATCGGAAGACATGACTGTCACCAAAAAAGAAGATGTTTTAAAAGTTTTCGGCGATAAAAATGAGATACTTAGTATTTCGTGTAAGAATATGTCAGGATTAAATGATTTGGAAACCTTGATTGAAAAGATGTTTCTTAACGGTACGATTTATTCCGAAAACGAGCTTTATATTACTAATATTCGTCAGGCGGAAGAGCTTAAGAAAGCTTATGATTCTTATAATTTAGTATTGAATAGTATTAATAACGGACTTCCGGAAGACTTTTATTCTATAGATTTGATGAATGCATACAGTTCTCTCGGTAGAATAATCGGTGAAGACGTTGATGATGATTTAGTTAATGAGATATTTTCTAAATTTTGTATGGGAAAATAGTTATGTTTGATATTTCTAACAATCATTCAAAATTTTATGTAGATGTTTGTGTGGTAGGTGCAGGTCATGCAGGCTGTGAAGCGGCTCTTGCTGCTTCAAGGCTCGGACTTGAAACGGTTATTTTCACTGTAAGTATAGACAGCATTGCACTTATGCCCTGCAATCCGAATATCGGAGGTTCCTCCAAGGGTCATCTCGTAAGAGAGATAGATGCGCTTGGCGGTGAAATGGGAAAGAATATCGACAGAACTTTCATTCAGTCGAAGATGCTGAATGTTTCAAAGGGTCCTGCCGTTCATTCCTTGAGAGCGCAGGCAGACAAATCCGAATATTCAAGGTCAATGAGGCACATTCTTGAAAATCAGGATCATTTAACTATTAAGCAGGCGGAAATTTGTGACCTGGTAATTGAAGATGATACGGTTAAAGGTGTTATTACAAATACCGGGACCACTTACTATTGCAAGGCCTGTGTTCTTTGTACAGGGACATATTTGAAGGCAAGATGTTTAACCGGTGAATCGATTACCTATACGGGACCGTCCGGACTTCAGGCCGCTAACAATCTTTCGGCTCATCTCATTTCGCACGGAGTAAAGCTTCGTCGATTTAAAACGGGGACGCCCGCCAGAATGGATGGTCGGAGTATTGATTATTCAAAGATGGAAGAGCAGTTTGGTGATGAGAGGGTTGTTCCTTTTTCTTTTTCAACGGATCCGGAGTCCGTACAAAAAGAACAGGTTTCATGCTGGCTTACCTATACCAATGAAGAGACGCACGAAATTATTCGGGCGAATCTGGATCGATCCCCGATTTATGCGGGTATCATAGAGGGAACCGGGCCGAGGTATTGCCCTTCAATTGAGGACAAGGTTGTAAAATTCGCGGATAAAGAAAGACATCAGGTATTCATCGAGCCCGAAGGACTTTACACAAATGAGATGTATGTCGGCGGAATGTCTTCTTCTCTTCCGGAGGATGTTCAGCAAAAGATGTACAGAACAGTTCCGGGACTTGAAAATTGTAAGATTGTACGTCCGGCTTATGCAATTGAATATGATTGTCTTGAACCGAATCAGCTGCTTCCTTCTCTTGAACTTAAGAATATTTCCGGTTTATTTTGTGCAGGCCAGTTTAACGGAAGTTCAGGTTACGAAGAGGCCGCGGCCCAGGGCATTATTGCCGGAATAAATGCTTCTTTAAAAATCAAAGGGAAAGAACCTCTTATTTTGGATAGGTCCGAAGCATATATAGGTGTTCTGATTGACGATCTTGTTACAAAGGACAATCGCGAGCCTTACAGAATGATGACTTCGAGAGCTGAGTACAGGCTTTTATTAAGGCAGGACAATGCGGATTTACGCCTTCGTCATTTCGGTCATGAGGTTGGATTGGTAAGCGATTTCGAATATGAGGAAACCTGCAAAAAAGAAAGGCTTATAGAAGAAGAAGTTTCAAGACTTAAGTCAACGATTGTCGGAGCCTCCAAGAACGTGCAGGATTTTCTCATCAGTAAGGGAAGTTCTCCTCTTAAAACAGGAATCAGTATTGCAGATTTGATGTGCAGGCCCGAACTTGATTATGAAAGCCTTAAAGAGATAGATGCTTCAAGACCGGATTTACCGGAGGCTGTAATTGAAGAAGTAAAGATCTTTATCAAATACGAAGGATATTTGGAAAGACAGAAGCAGCAGGTAAAGCAGTTTAAGAAGATGGAGAAAAAGCTCATTCCCGATGACATCGATTATGACGAGGTCGGAAGTTTGAGAAATGAAGCCAGACAAAAATTAAAACAATTCAGGCCTTTGAATGTCGGACAGGCTTCAAGACTCTCCGGCGTGACACCTGCGGACATCTCTGTTTTGCTGATTTACTTGGAACAGTTATCTTACAGGGAGAAGCACTAAAGGTTACAGATAATGATTTTAGATAAAGAAGCTTACATTAAAGAAAGTTCATCTAAGCTTGGAATTTCTCTTGATGATTCACAGGTCGATAAGCTTATTAAATACTATGAGCTCTTGATTGAATGGAATGAGAAGATCAATCTTACTGCGATTACGGATTTTGAGGAAGTTTGTTTAAAGCATTTTATGGATTCTTTTTCCATAGTTAAGTTATTTTCTTCGTATGAGGAGGCAAATGATTTTTTCAGTGGAAAGAAGCTTATTGATGTGGGAACGGGTGCGGGATTTCCCGGGGTATGTTTAAAGATTCTTTTTCCGAATCTTCATGTTACGCTAATGGATTCTCTTGATAAGAGAGTGAAATTTTTAAATGAAGTAATAAGTTCACTTAAGCTTGACGGTATTACTTCCGTACATGAAAGAGCTGAAAAAGGCGCGCACAGTGAAGAGTACAGGGAAGCCTTTGATTTTTCCGTTGCAAGAGCGGTAGCAGCGCTTCCGGTTTTATGCGAATATTGCATTCCTTTTGTAAAGGTTGGCGGATATTTTATAGCATACAAGTCTGAAAAAGCAGAAGAAGAGATTAATGTATCCGGAAATGCCTTAACAAAGCTTGGAGGAAAGGTTTCAAAAAAGGTTTCTTTTTCCCTTTCAGACGGAAATTTGCAGCGCACTCTTATTGAAATTGAAAAAGAAAAAGAAACTCCGGTGGTTTATCCGAGAAAGGAAGGGACACCTTCAAAAAAACCATTGTGAGAAAGGGTAGTTGATTATGGCGGAAAATAACGTCGAAGATATCTTATTGGATTTAAAAAAGAGTTTTTTTGACGAAAAAAAGAATATTCAGGACCAGATTGTTGAAATCGAAGTTAAGATAAAGCAGAGCAAGGAATTCATCGATTCTTTAAATAAGAAGGATGACTGCGATTTTAATTTGTTTTCTCCCAGGTCTGCATCCAGAGTTTATAAAGATCAGATATATGAAAAGAAGCTTGAAATAGAAGAGCTTGAAGACAAACTTCGTGCACTTTACGTAAAGCTTTCGGGAGTTACCAAGAAAATCGATTCTTTAAATAAGCTTAAGCTTGAAGAATTAAAGCCTGTTTCGGAGGAGGCAAATCCTGAACCTGTCAATAAAGACAACATCTTAACCTTCCAGGAAGCAGACAGACAGAGAATAGCCGCAGACCTTCATGACTCGGTTTTGCAAAATCTTTCCCTTGTAATGCACAATCTTGAGCTTGCCGAGAAATTTATTGATTACGATATGGTTCGTGCAAAGCTTGAACTTGAGTCAAACAGGAAGATTGTTAAAGAAACCATAGATGATATCAGAGCTACCATTTATGATTTAAGACCGATGCAATTTGATGATTTTGGCTTTAAAAAGGGCATTGAAAATCAATTGAACGGATATAAGAAACGTACTAATATGGAAATATCCTATCAAATTGAAGATATTAAATCGGATGACAGCATTTTACTTCTTTCAATTTTCAGAATCGTACAGGAGCTTGTGCTTAATTCTATCAAACATTCAAAGGGTTCAAAGCTTGAGGTAAAGGTTATTGACGAAGGTTCCAAGATTTACATCGAGGAATCGGATGACGGGATCGGCATCAGTAAAGATGTCCTGGACAGACCCAATCATTATGGCTTAAGTATTTTAAAAGAAAGAGTTTCTATGCTTAAAGGTTCGTTTTTACTCGCCGATGCTCTGGCAGGAACAAGAATTATCATAGAAATTCCGGTGTGATAAGGGAAATATATGGATATTAAGGTTTTTTTAGTTGACGATCACAGGTTACTCAGAGAAGGAATCAAGCAGCTTATTGAGTTAGATTCCGATATTGCCGTTTCCGGACAGGCATCAAATATAAACGAATGCCTTACCGAACTTCAAAATGTACGATGTGACGTTTGCCTTTTGGATATTAATCTCCCGGACGGCTCCGGAATGGATTTAATAAAAGATATCAAAAAAATCAACAAAAATATCAGAGTTTTAATGCTTACAATTCACGATGATGTTGATTACTTGCTTGAGGCAATGGATCGCGGAGCAGACGGTTATATCTTAAAGGATTGTGATTCGGCCGAGTTAATAAGAGCCATAAAGAGAGTTTATATCGGTGATAAATATATCCAGGTTGATTTGATTCCGTTGTACAATGCAAGAATACTTCAAAGAGATGTTGAAAGAGAAAGAAAGCTTGTACTTACAAGACGGGAAAAAGAAATTCTTGTTAACATTGCCGCAGGCATGTCAAACAAAGATATAGCCGAAAAATATGATATTACAGAGAGAACGGTAAAGAATCATATTACAAATCTTTTTAAAAAAATCAATGTTTCGGACCGTACGCAGGCTGCAGTTTACGCAATAAGGAACAATTTGGTCAATGTCTAATGTTTCACGTGAAACATTGTTCAAAATTAAGGGGAAAAGCCCAAAATATGTTTCACGTGAAACAATTTTACCCCAAGATATTGAAAAATAAGGGCGTGAAACATGAAAATACAGGGTGTGAAACATTAAATAGGTGAATTTAACCTCAAAACTTCTACCGCAGACAAAGCAGAAATGAAGTTTTGTACCTTTTGACCCTTGTATTAATCGTGTTATAATCAAACTTGTAAAAAGGAAGAGTTATTTAATGGGAAGAGTTATAGCAATAGCAAATCAAAAAGGCGGAGTAGGAAAGACGACTACTTCAATTAATCTTTCGGCAGCACTTGCCGAAAAAGGAAAGAAAGTTCTCGTAATAGATGCAGATCCACAGGGAAATACCACAAGCGGATTCGGTATTGAAAAAAACGAGCTTGAGAATACTATATACGAGCTTCTTTTAGGAGAATGTTCGGTTCAGGATTGTCTGATTAGGAACACGGTTCCCGGAGTATCCGTTATTCCGTCGAATGTTAATCTTGCAGCGGTTGAGATTGAGTTGATTGACGCAGACAGCCGTGAATTTATATTAAAGAAAGAAATAGAATGGGTGAAGGATGACTATGATTTTATCATGATAGATTGTCCTCCTTCACTCAGCATGCTTACCATAAACGCAATGACAACAGCAGATACGGTTTTGGTTCCCATTCAGTGCGAATATTATGCATTGGAGGGCTTAAGCCAGTTGATTCATACCGTCAATCTGGTAAAAGAGAGACTTAATCCCGGACTTGAAATGGAAGGTGTTGTATTTACGATGTATGATGCGCGTACCAATCTTTCAAATCAGGTTGTTGAAAACGTTAAAAGTGTACTGAATCAAAAGATTTTCGATACTGTAATTCCTAGAAACGTAAGGCTTGCCGAGGCACCGAGTTACGGCATGCCTATTTGCAAATATGATCCTAAGTCAGCCGGTGCGGAAGCATATGCGATGCTTGCCGACGAGCTCATCAAAAACAGGGGGTAAATATTAAATGGCAGCCAGAGGATTGGGAAAAGGCTTGGATTCAATGATTCCAAAGTCGGTTAAGGCAGTTCAGGAAGACAAGATCGTAGAAAAAGAACTTGAAAAAGGCGGAGAAAACGCCAAAGAAACTCTCGTAAAGATTACAATGGTTGAGCCTAACAGGGATCAGCCCCGTAAAAATTTCGACAAAGAGGCTTTGGAGGAGCTTGCAGCTTCAATAAAAGAACATGGATTGATTCAGCCGATTCTGGTACAGGATCGGAAGTCTTACTATGAAATCATAGCAGGTGAACGCAGATGGAGAGCCGCCAGAATGGCAGGTCTTACCGAAGTGCCTGTTATCATCAGAAATTACTCTGAGCAGGAAATTGTCGAAATTTCCCTGATAGAGAATATCCAACGTAAGGATTTAAATCCCATAGAAGAAGCTTTAGCCTACAAAAAGCTTATGACAAGCTTTAATCTCAAGCAGGATGAGGTAGCCGAGAGGGTTTCAAAAAGCAGATCGAGCATTACCAATTCCATGCGACTTCTTAAATTGAGCGAAGCTGTTCAAAAAATGCTTGTAAACGGAAGCATTTCCGAAGGACACGCAAGAGCCCTTCTTTCTATAGAGGATACAAAGGCTCAGGATGAGATTGCAAAGAAGATTGTAAACGACAAACTTTCCGTTCGTGATGTTGAAAAGCTCGTAAAGAGCTATGGTAAGCCTGTTAAGAAAAAGCCCGAATCAAGCAGCGAATATGATGTTTTTTATAAGGATATTGCGGAAAATTTAAAAAATACAATCGGAACAAAGGTTTCAATTTCCGGCAAAGGCGACGGAAGCGGAAAAATTGAGATAGAGTTTTATTCAAATGATGAACTCGATCGCATTATCAGCAGGATTAAATAAAAGAATATTCAGGCGAAATATGAATACATGCAGTCATAAGTTTCGACTGATACTTAGAGGACAATTGATATATGAACAGTGATTTTTTCACAAAATGTGGACTGAACAATATAGATATCGGAATAGTAATTCTTGTAATGTCAATATGTATACTTGTATTGGCGATAGTTTTAATCATAGTTTTGGCATCGCATCTTAAACTTAAGAAGAGGTACAATGTATTTTGTCAGGGACGAGATGCAAAAAGTCTCGAAGGCGAAATCAGCAATCTTTTTAAAGAAAATGCCTCCATCAGGATGCAGACCGACAAAAACAAAAACGATATCAGGGTTCTTTATCGTAATTTCGAAAAGGCCTTTCAGAAGGTCGGTTTGGTCAAGTACGATGCCTTCCCGCAGATGGGCGGAAAGCTCAGTTTTTCTTTGTGCCTGCTTAATGAGAAAAATTCCGGATTTATCATAAACTCCGTTCACGGAAGCGACGGCAGCTATACATATTCCAAGGAGATTAAATCCGGCACATGCAGCTTGACCCTGGGAGCCGAAGAACAGGAAGCATTAAATATTGCCATGGGCAATTAAACGAGTAAACGGGATTTTCAGATGAAATTATGTAAAGTAAGTGAATTAACCGGCAGCGAAAAGCTTGCCAGGCCGATTATGACGCTTGGCTACCAGGAGCTTTTGGCAAAGGGCACGGTTATCAAAAAAGAATATATTCCCAAAATTCTGCAGATTGGTATTAATGAGGTCTTTATCGAGGATGAAGGTCCGAGTCCCGAGCAGGTTGCAATACTTAAAGAGAGCGTAGGCGACCTGTTCAAGAAAAAGGTTAAGTCGGTATTGGAGCGTCACATATATACCGACAGTGCAAGCTTAAAAGAGCTTGCGGAAACCGCGGATTCCATCATAAAGAACATTCTCGAAAATGACAGTTTGGTCGAGCAAATTTACGACATAAAGGAACGAAGTGCCGATATATACGAGCATTCGGTCAGTGTTTGTTCTTTATCCGTGCTTGTTGCGATAAAGCTGAAGCTTAAGAGATCGACGATTCATGATTTGGGTGTTGCGAGTCTGTTTCACGATATAGGCTTGCGTTACCTGGATTTTGATTATCAAAACACATGTTTAAAAGATCTGTCGGAGAAAAACTTAATAGAATTTCGTAAGCATCCGGCTTTTGCATATACCTCACTTGAGAAAGAAAAATGGCTTTCAAGCAAGGCAAAAACGATGATTCTTCAGCATCACGAGAGGCTTGACGGAAGCGGATATCCCCTGCATGTAAGGGAATTTGAAAAAGAAACGGAAATCCTGCAGGTTTGCGATGCCTTTGACGAAATGATATGCGGAATAGGCTGTGAAAGAACTAAGGTCTACGAGGCGGTCGAGTTCTTAAAAGTATCGAAGTATGAACAGTTCAGTGCGGAGATAGTGGATGCGCTGCTTGAATTTACAGCTGTATATCCCGCAGGAACTGTGGTATTATTAAATTCCGGTGAAATGGGAGTTATCATTAGACAAAATAAGCAATTTCCGGAAAGACCTGTGTTGAATATCATTAAAGATAAGGACGGAAACAACCTGTCCGAAGAAAGAATTTGTGATTTATTGCAGGAATACAGTTTATTTATTGAAAAAGTAATAATGTAAGGAAAAGGAGCCTTGTTATGATAGACATTAAATTCTTAAGAGAAAATCCCGATGTTGTAAAGGAAAACATCAAAAAGAAGTTTCAGGATGAAAAGCTTCCTTTGGTAGATGAGGTCATTGCTTTAGATGAAGAAAGAAGAAAGACTCAGCAGGAAGCAGACAATATTAAGGCCGAGAAGAACAAACTTTCGAAAGAAATCGGCGCTTTGATGGCTCAGGGCAAGAAAGAAGAAGCCGAAGCCATCAAGAAAAAGGTAGCTGAAAGTGCGGAAAAATTAGGCGAACTTGAAGCAAAGCAGAAAGAACTCGAGGAAAAGACCACAAAGATTATGATGGTCATTCCCAACATCATCGACCCTTCCGTACCGATTGGTAAAGATGATTCGGAAAATGTCGAAGTTAAGAGATACGGTGAGCCTGTTGTTCCCGATTATGAGATTCCTTATCATACGGAAATAATGGAAAAATTCAACGGTATCGATATTGATGCGGCAGGACGTGTTGCAGGAAACGGCTTCTATTATCTGATGGGTGACGTTGCAAGACTTCATTCCGCAGTTATCGCTTATGCAAGAGATTTCATGATTGACAGAGGCTTTACCTACTGTGTTCCTCCTTTCATGATCAGATCAAATGTCGTAACCGGAGTTATGAGCTTTGCTGAAATGGATGCCATGATGTACAAGATTGAAGGTGAAGATCTTTACCTCATCGGAACTTCAGAACATTCAATGATCGGTAAATTCATCGATACAATTACTCCCGAAGAGCAGCTTCCTTTAACCCTGACCAGCTATTCACCCTGCTTCAGAAAAGAAAAGGGTGCTCACGGTATAGAGGAAAGAGGCGTATATCGTATTCATCAGTTTGAAAAGCAGGAAATGATCGTTGTATGTAAGCCTGAGGATTCCGCAGCTTGGTTTGACAAGCTTTGGCAGAACACGGTTGATCTCTTCCGTTCCATGGATATTCCGGTTCGTACCATCGAATGCTGTTCCGGAGACCTTGCCGATCTGAAGGTTAAGTCCTACGACGTTGAAGCATGGTCACCCAGACAGAAGAAGTATTTCGAAGTAGGTTCCTGCTCGAACTTGGGTGATGCTCAGGCAAGAAGACTCCATATCAGAGTAAAGGACAAGGACGGAAACAAGTATTTTGCCCATACCTTGAACAATACTGTAGTAGCTCCTCCGAGAATGCTTATCGCATTTCTTGAGAATCACCTTCAGGCAGACGGAAGCGTTACAATTCCTGAAGTATTACAGCCTTATATGGGTGGAAAAAAATTTTTGGGTAAGAAAAAATAATGCATAGATTTTTGAGGGCAGTCGGTTTTTCAAAAATTGAGTCAAGAGCTGACATTGTCAGGCTGATGCAGGACACGGTTGATAACAGTACGGAGTGTAAATTTTCAAACTTTTATGAAAACACTCTTTATGGTGATTATATTCGAAATGTCGGAGAAAGAATGGGACTTGTCGTTTGCGGTGAAACCGATGAATATGATGAGTTCTTTCCGGAAACGATTTATCCCTACTTTACAGCCGGCCAGGTCACGACCTCGGAAAAGTCATCCATAGACAAGCATATTCAGACCGATACCTTCGGCGGAGTGTGTGAAGACAGCAGGATAGCAATATCAATTATCTATTTTTTGCAAAACAGAATTGATTATATGCGTAACTGCTTAAATGACGATGAAGGCTTAAGAGGCGTCTCGGTTTCTTTATCCGGTTTATCCGACAGCGGCATGATTATGATGCCGATTGCCAAGGACGAAAATACCAAAAAAAAGGTCTACAAAAGTGAACGTAAACGTGATAAACTAATCAAGGCTGCCAAGGACGGAAACGAGGAAGCGATTGAATCGTTGACGCTCAAAGACTTGGATATGTACGCAAGCATTTCGGAAAAGATTCACAAAAGCGATCTTTATACGATAGTTGATACGTATTTCATGCCATACGGGATAGAGTGTGATTTGTATTCCGTAATGGGCGAGATAGAAGAGCTGAAGCTTGTATCAAATACCCTTACCGGCGAAGAGATTTACCAGATGAAGCTTCAGTGCAACGGGATATTGCTTGACGTGTGCATCAACAAGCTCGATTTATACGGAGAGCCGGAAGTAGGCAGAAGATTTAAAGGAAATATTTGGCTTCAGGGGAAGTTAAATTTCCAATGATTTGGGAAGCTTTCATCTGTTATGTGAGCTTTCGGTACTTGAGTTATATATAGCCGAATCGTGAATTCATGATTCGGAATTTGTTCCCTTAGTTAAATGGATATAACAAGCGCCTCCTAAGCACTAGTTGTGGGTTCGATTCCCGCAGGGAACGTTTTTGTAACAACAATGATTTATAAAACGCGGATGGTCGTAAGACAGTTTCATTCCCGGCAGTAATGTCTGCCGGGAATTTTTTTGCTTTTACATAAGCCAAGCCAAGGCCCTCTCAGTCACCT
>CAVJJQ010000053.1:0-16570 GCA_963649755.1 bacterium
CTGAGAGGGCTAGAGCTGTCACCGAAGGTGACTGAGAGGGCTAGAGCTGTCACCGAAGGTGACTGAGAGGGACTTGGCTCTCCCACGCGGAGCAATTTCCTATATAGCAAAAAGGGAAGGTTACTAACCTTCCCTCAAAATCTTATTGAATTTCGCTTATGTATATCGAAGCCCTGCTTTGGATAATCGACGCAACCTCGTCTACCGTCTTCTGACCTTCGAAGAATGCCTCGGCCTCTTCGGTAATTATGGTGTTGATTTCATCGATGCTTAAGTAGCTCTTGTCAACACTTAAGATAAAGTTCTTAACCTTTTCGATAGTCGCATCGGTCGAAGGCTGAATTTCAATGCTGACGTCATTTATATAATAGCTGTCCGTATATTCGACCTTTTCTCCGTTTTCATCCAGATAATAAGGATTCTGCTTGGTTTCTTCGGCAAGCTCGTCAAAGCAGCTCATCAACGCCGGAATGCCATATTCAATGCTTGACTGATAATCCTTCGAAATGTACTTCTTGATGATATCCCAGGCAGCATCGGGATATTTGCATTTGGATGAAATCGCATAGGAGGTTCCGAAGTAAATCGAAGATCCGTTTCCTTCGGCACAAGGATATCCGATAAGGGTAACGTCCTCGCCGAACGCTCCCTGTTCCATGTAATTGAAGCTTCTCAAATCGGTCACAACGGCCTGATAGAGGATGTTTGTCTCCTCTCTGTATGAGGACTGCTCGGCATTCCAGTCATAATCCTCGTAGCTGATATCCTCACCCTTCGGAAGGGTCTTTAAATATTCCAAAAAGCCCTTAAAGGAATCCGTGTCAAAGTAACATTTTCCGGCCGCCGTATCCACAAACTCCTGAGAGTTAACAGACATCTCAAGATTTAAAAACTCTTCTCTTGAAAGATTGGCAATCATACTCGTTCCTTCCGGAAGGCTGCTTTGGTAGTTTATGAAATCATCAAAGGTCCAGGAAGTCATACCGTTTGCAAGGGAAGTCTTCATAGCCAGGGTCTGAATACTGAAAGAAGGAACTATTTCATAAATCTTTCCGTCATAGGTGCAGGCATTCAAAAGGTTAGGGAAGATATCGTCATAATCCACTTCCGTATCGTTCTTCAAATAATCCGTAAGATCCTTAAATACGCCCTTTGAATAGTAGCTTTTCAAGGTGCCGTTTGAAACAATAATATCCGGTGCGTTACCCGAAACAATATCCGTATTGAATTTTGTAGTTCCGGCATTCCAGTCACTTTCACTGTCATACTGTGAATAATCGGTAATAACTATTCTGTATTCATCGCTTGTCTTGTTAAATTCGATAATATCCTTGCGCAAATCGGAGCTTGTATAGAAGCAGCCAAGCGTAAGAGTTTTTTTATCCTTAATGGTCGACGGATCAACCTTTACATACTTGTTAACCTTGGTCGTCGATTCATATGTTTCGGCATCATAATCGTAGTAACAACCGATAAAGGTATCATCCCCGATATACACAAAGCTTGAAAAAGAAGTGGTATCAATATCGGAGTTTACATAGTTCAAAATAGGAGTGGCATCCGCATCCCCGACGTTATAGCCGAAAATTCCCGAGCTTGAAGTAGCAAGGAAGTCATATTCCGTAGTTCCCTGAACAACCCCGTAAGTGTAGGTTGAAAGATTGACCGTTAAGGCTTCACCTGCCGTCAGGCTGTCAACGTCGTACTTAAAGTACTGAGTGGTTTCTCCCGTCCAAATTGAAGCAGCGGTTGAACCATCTCTTAAAGTATAGAAGCAGTTTACCTGCGAAGAGTCCGGATTCTCGGTCTTCTTTACAAGCTTTAAGTCATTATCAAAAGAATAGATATTGCTGTAATCGAAGACAATCAGGCCACCCTTCGGAATTGCATATAAATTGCTAATATATTCCACTCCGTAATCCGTATAAATATCAATCGAAGCAACTTCGTTGCCTGCCAGATCGTACTCTTTTAAATAATAATGCTGCTCGTACTGCGGATTCTCGGGGTCTGTGGAAATATCCATATACTCTGAGTACGTAAGCACAATATTTCCATTGGAAAGAACAGCCATATAATCAACCCATGAATTCGACGTGTCTATTTCATGCTGTTCCTTGTCCGAACCGTCGGTATTCATCGTACCCCAATAATATGTCTGGGCATATGTTTCGGAATCATACAGGTATCCCAGATAGTAAATCTTCTCACCGTTGTGCTTTAACTTATAAAGCTGAAATCCGTCATCAAGAGCAAAACCGGTTAAAGCTTCCTCCGAATAGACAGTATTCTTGTCTAAGGTACCCGTCTCCTCCTCCTTCTTTGAGCCGCAGCCTGCGAAAACAGTCAATGAAAGCGTTAAAAGTGCTGCTCCCAGGAAAAGTTTTCTTAACTTACTCATAATATTCTCCCTCCTTTTGACTTAACTTTCTTTCTCTGTATATTTCAATCTGTCTTTCGACAAAATCCTTAACATCTTTGAAATGTATCTGTCTTAATCGCCACATCCGTATTAACGTAATGAAGACTATTACAAATGCATATGTGTAACAAGCCGTTGCGACACACGCTACAGGTGTCAGGTAATCCTCGTATCCCCTTGCGATATTTTCCCAATACGGATAAACAAGGCCTTTCCCGTTCATCCCGCGTGTTCCGAAATTCGAAACATTCTTTAGAAGCTTCGTAAAATAAAAACGGCCGCTGTTTTCTATGACCGAATACCTCGTCTCGTCAATCGACGAAAGATTGTCGCTTACAACTCCCTTAGCATAACCTGTCAAAACATTTGGCATAAGAGCCTCAAATGTATTTATATAGCTCACGGTTCCGTTATTCTTTAAAGAATCGTAAGACATATATACGGTCGGCTCATTGTTTCCGGCAAGGTCATTTAACCTTCCTTCATCTCTCTTAATAACACCGAGCACCACATGCCGTACGCCGCCGATTTCGACAAACTGCCCGACTATATCATTTGAGCCGAACAGATTCCATGCCGTATCCTCATCAAGTATCACATAGTCCTGCATTACGTCTTCACCGTCAAAGAACGAACCGGTTACGAGCTCAAGCGGATGAAAAAGAAAGAAATCTCCGCCCACTCCGATTGCCTTGACATCGACGGATTTGATATTTGACGAAATGGTAATCTTCCCGTTTGCGGAATAAGCGGTAACATACAAACGCGCATTTTCGCTCGGTGCGCTTATGGAATCCTCGGTAAGCTTGCTTTCGATTTTGTATGTGAGTTCTTTTACTTTATCCTCATCAAAGCCCGACATTTCCGAAAAGAAAGCTGAAACCTGAGCGTAGGAATTATCCCCTGACCACCTTTTTGCAAACTGCTGATCCTTTAGCTTTGAAGTAACGCCTACCCCTATGAGAGTAAGAATCAATCCAAGCAGAAGTGCCCCACCCGCGGTTATCAAAAGAATTATTCTGTTTTTGGTAAAAACCGATTTTAGATAATCCATCATTAATCCTTAAGGCGTATCTGCTGTCCGTCGGTAAGAGGCTTTGAAGATGTGGTAACTATGTACTCATAGCCTTCCAAAGCACCGCTGATGGCAGACTGGGTATCGTCCTCCGCCAAAACGGTTACATCTACTCTTTCTACTGTATATCTGTTTCCGAGAGGCGTGCTCTTGCTGACAACCTTGTATACGAATTTTCCGTTATTATCCTCTCTGATGGCACTTGTCGGAACAATATTGTCATAATTGGAGGTACGCTTTCCGACGGTTAAAGAAAGACTCTGCCCGTTTGTAACGTCACCCTCTATCTCAAAGGTTACCACCTTGCCGCTTGAAGGAGCGGATGGATTGGGTCTGATTGACTGGATACGTGCGTGAACGTCCGTATACCACCAGGAATTCGTAACCTCTGCCTCGTCGCCTACGGTAAGTAAAGCCGCCTGCTCGTTTGTAACATTCATACTGAGTGTAAAGCCCTTGCCGGCTACCTGTATGGTCGCTACGGTTTCACCGCTTGTAATGGTTTCCCCCGCTACATATGTCATCGTAAGTACAGTTCCGGAAACAGGAGCGGTAATCTCCGTTCCGCCTTCCGAAGCGGTAAGTTCGTTTACTTTTTCTTTCTGCTTTTCTATTGCTTCAAGCTGGTCGGAAAGATCTAATGCTGTCGTTGCGCTTGTCACATAGTCGGTAAGCTCAGTCTGAACCTTTGTGAGATTACTCTCGGATACCTTAAGCTTATTGTTTAATTCGGTAAGCTTGTCGTCGATGACCTGCTGTCTTTCGCTTACAAGCTCGGTATAGTAAGCAACCTGCGCAGTTGAATTGTTAACCGCGTTCTGCTTTGAATCAGCGTTGCTCTTAGCGGTGTTTAATGCACTTTCGGCACTTTCATATGCCTTTTTAAGCTTGCTGTCGGTTTCGTCATTACTTGATATTGTGTTGTTTTTAACAGCGGCCAAATATTCATCATATGCATCCTTCGCGCTGTCATACGCACTCTGTGCGCTAGTATAGGTACTCTGTGCACTTGTGAGCTCCACGTTGTTAATCGCATCCTGAGTCTTCCAGGCCGAAAGGGTATCCTTTGCCTCTTCAAGGCTCTTAATCTCCGTAAGGTCGGATGCCGTTCCGTAGGTCCAAAGATTTATCTGATTGTTAAGCGTTTCCTGTTCTGCCTTATATGCGTCAATCTTTTTCTGAAGAGTATCTATCTTTGCCTGAATCGTCGCTACATCAGTTGCGTTTCCGTTCTCGGCGGAATTCGTAACACTTGAAGTAACGGAACCCGATATGATTGACTTTCTGTATGCGCTCTCCAAGGTTTCAAGCGTATTCTCGGCTTCCGTCAGCTCGTCGGATTTGCCGGCTTCAAGTACGTAAAGGGTGTCACCCTTTTCAACCGTATCACCGACCTTGACCGAAACGCTCTCAATCTTCCTTGCCTGCTTGTATACCACGCTGTAGGGATCTGCGGTCTCTATGGTACCCTGCCCGCGAACTTTATTCGTAATGCTTCCGGACGATGTATACTGGGCCGCTACCTCAGGAAGTGAATAATTCTGAATCGTATTTGAAAAGAAGGTTAATACCAGTAAAACCGCCAAAAATATGATGGCGAAGGTTTTAATCCATTCTTTCTTTGTGCTTTTCTCTTTCATAACCTATCTCCTTTAGCCCTTAATACCGCCCTGATACATAATTCCTTCAACAAGGTAATCCTCTCCGTACAGGAATACCAAAAGGGGCGGAACCATATATATAGTAGCAACTGCGAACGCAAGTCCGGTTTCTCCGCTGTTTATTTCGGACAGGAAGACCGACAGCGGGTGCATATCCGAATCTGACAAAAGTATCAGCGGCTGTTCAACCATGTTCCAATAATCTATAAACACAAGAATTGCTACCGAATAAAGACAGCTCTTGCACAACGGCACACAAATCTTTGAAAAAATCTGCCATTCGCCGGCACCGTCTATTTTAGCGGCCTCTATGTATGAGGTAGGTATACGCCGCATAAACTTCGTAAGCAGGTATACCGCGAAGGGCGATGCTATGCCGGGAAGCCATATTGCCCACCTTGTGTCTATCAGATGGAGCCAGGTCGACACCAGGTAATTTGGCACCAAGGTAACCTGATAAGGCATCAGCATCAATATTACATAGGCAAAAAAAACAATTTCTTTAAGCTTTCCTCTCGCTCTCGTAAATCCGTACGAAGCAAACAAGGCAACCAAAAGTTGAAAAACAACAATCGGCACAACAAGTATTACCGAATTCCAGAACTTAATGAGGTATTCGGGGCTCTTAAACAAAACGGTTATGTACTGACTGAAGGACACCATATCCGGGATGAATTTTAAGTTTACAACCTCGGAAATGAAGACCTTACTGCCTTTTTCGGTCTTTGCAAATACGGAACCGTAGTTTGCATTTATCTCGGTCTGCGTCATGAAAGAGTTCGTAACGGTTAAGACTATCGGTGTTAAGAAGATAACCGCAAAAACTGCTGCCACGACGGTGATAAGCATTATATGAATAAAGTTTCTTTTTCTTTTTCCGGAAAGGGATTTACTCTTACGGCTCATTCCTCCACATCCTTTCCGAAATGATTCTCTATCAGAAACAGTGCACCGATTATGACTATCATAACCGCCGACATAATAATCGCCGCGGTCGAAAGCTTCTGATAATCAAGCGACTTAAAGGTATTGTTCATAAAATGCTGCAGCATGTACAGTGAGTCGTAGGGGTAACTGCCCGTGAGAAGGTAAATTTCTCTGAATACCTTAAACGAGTTGATTAATGACAGTATCGTCACAAACAAAATCGTAGGTGATAAATAACGGATTTTGATGTTCCAGAATATCTGCCAGCCGTTTGCGCTCTCAAGCATCGCAACTTCCGTAAGTTCCTTCGGGATCGACTCAAGCCCTGCCAGAAACAGGATCATGTTGTAGCCCAAGTTCTTCCAAAGAAACAGGAAGACTATTACCACCTGGGCATAGTCCGATTTGAGCCAGTCAATCTTCTCGACTCCGAAATGAGAAAGAAACTGATTGACAGCGCCGTTGTAGTGGAACATTACCTGCACTATCAGGACAATCGAAGCAACGGGAACCATCATGGGTGTCAAAAACGCCGTTCTGAACTGACTCCTGAAGGGAATGTTCCTATCGAGCATTGCGGCAAGGAGCAGCGATAGTATGACCGCCAGAGGCATGGCCACAAAGGAAAATTTAAGGGTATTTGCTCCCGCAAGCTTGAAAGCCCCGTTTTGTGAAACGGTCACGAAGTTTTTAAAGCCCACAAAATTTCCCGTAACCGGATTGTCTACCATCGAATAATAGATGACTACGAAAAACGGTAATATAAAGAAAATAAATACGCCGATGAGGCTCGGAGCCATAAATGCCATGGCCCCGGCGCTTTGGCGTCTGCTTATTCTTTTTAATTTACTCTTTTCTTTCTTTTTAAACATTTCAAATGTCCGTACTGTTCTATTGTTTGGATCAAGTGGCTTTTGACCGTAGGTCTAATGTAAGCCTGTATTACTTATTCTCAGCCAGGTAAATCTTTGCCCTGCTCTGGATGACGGAAGCGACTTCCTCAGCGGACTTCTGTCCCTCAAAGAATGCCTGCGTCTCCTCTGTAATGATGTTCGTAATCTGCTCGTCAACGCTTACGACACCCGTTGCACTGGAAATTACACGCTTTAACTCATCAACTTCGTCCTGAGTCGCGCCGTAATACTCAATCATAATATCTTCGTAGCCCCAGCCGCCCTTGGATACCTTCTGAGTAACGCCGTTCTCATCCACGTAGGTCGAAACTTCCATTTCATCCTTCATCTTCTCATCGAAAGAAGATATTCTTAAAGGAAGACCGTCATAATACGACTCCATTGCATCCTCTGTGAGCAGTGAACTGATAAATGCCCATGCGCCCTCGGTATGCGTGCTCGTCGCACTGATTCCTACCGACAAGCTTCCCGAAACGGTAACAACGCCGCCGTCCTTCGAAGGATAGCCTACAATCGAGATTCCTCCGTCAAAAAGCTGGTTGTAAATATCTATTGCCTGAACGTCATAAATATCAAGACTTGTAAAAAGAACGTCTCCGCTCTGAATCTGTTCCCAGGTGTTCTTGTCATAATCTGCTTCCTTAGGGAAGGTCTTTGCAAATTCCAAAATCTTGTAAAACTCTTCATTTTCAAAATCGCAGGTGGCTTCTTCGACATTTACGAAGTCGCTCATTGCCCCTGTGAGTGCAAAATCAAGTGCGCTCTGCTGGTAACCGTACTCTAAAAATCCGCTTCCTAAATATGTATTTCTTAACTCTATTAATTTATCGACATTCCAGTCGCCCAAAGAATCCACATAACTCTTTGAAGAAGCGGCCGCACGCAAGGTAAATGCCGGTGCTATCTGGTAAAGCTTTCCGTCATATTCCCAGGCACTTAAAATATTTTCGAAGAGATCTTCTTTCTTTATCGTTGAATCATTGTTCATTAACTCGTAAAGATCCGCAAGTGCTCCTGCCTTTGCGTACTTCTTGCCGGAAGACTGACTTAAGTCTACCAGATCGATTGCACCCTTTGTGTTGATTGCCGTATCCAAAAGCGTAAGACCTGCATCAACGTCCTCGCCGTCACCGTAAACCTTTACGCTTACTCTGTACTGTGTGTTTGATTTGTTAAAGTCAATAATTCTTTCTTTAAGGGTATAGTCAAGGTATGCCGTTCCAAGAGTGACTATTTCTTTTTCAACCTCTGACTTAAGACCCTTTCTGAATGTCGCATATTCAAGGTAGCTGTCATTGTCAGTGTACTGCATCTGAAGCATGCTGTAGCTTCCGTCCTCGTTCACGATGAAGTTGTCTACGCTATAGGAAAGCAGGTCAACATCGATCCAATTAAACAGAGCCGTCTTTTCTTTGGTATTTACATCATATGAAAAAACACCCGTATCGTTTAAAATGAGGTAGGTTCCGTCCTCACACTCTATCAAATCACCGTCGCCCGGAAGGTTTTCATCCTTTATAAGTGATCTGGAATCAAGGTCCACGCGGTACATTGCGTACGCTAAGTCATTATCGCTGTACTGTTTTACGTAAATGTCTCCGTCCTTGTTTACAAAAACACCCTGAATATAATTGTTATTTGAAATCTTCGCCTTTAAAGAACCGTCCTCGCCAACTACGCAAACCGACTGGCTTAAAACCAGGCAAACGGTTCCGTCATCATTAAAGACAGCATTCTGCACATACTCATAGGATTCGGTCGAAGAACCGACTGCCTCGGTTAAATCCGTATATGACACAAGATTGCCCGAAGCGTCATATTCTGCAAGATAGTATGTCTCACTGTAATCCGTTCCGTTTATGACATATGAGTCAACAATTGCCTTTATTGATCCGTCCGAAAGAACCTCAAAGTTCTGAATATAGGACTGCTCACCTGAGGTATTGGACGCAAGCTGCACGGAAGTGCTATCTTTGGTCTTTATATTGAATGTGTAAAGGGTATTTCCGGTAGATTCGTATGTATTGGGGTCATACTCCGCTGCAAGAGCATAAACCGTATCTCCATTCAGATAGAATGCATTGACATAACCGTTATCTATGTCAACGTCTTTGAGTTTCTCATACTCGCCGGTATAGATATATTCATCCTGAACCTCAGTGCTCTCGGTTTCTTTGCTGCCGCATCCTGCAAAAGCAAGGCTCAGAGTAGCCGCCGAAAGAAGCAGAAAGGTTTTTAAAACATTTTTCTTCATAAAATCTCCCTCATTAGTATAATTTTAATTTTTCAGATGATGCGGATTGCTCCGCACTTCGTGCTCCCGCAATCCTTTTGACCTTTGTATCATCATAACAAAAGGTTATTTTTTTAACAGAGCAAAAAGCATTAACAATACTTAATTTTTTCTTAATCCGTTCTCTATTTTTTACTGTTGTTTATCATTTTTAAATATCGTAGGATAAGTCTATGAATTAAGCTGACCCTACGGAGGATTATATGAGCAAAACACTTTTTTTAAAAGGCTTTTCTTTCTGTGAATTTCCGCTTGGAACACCTGTCGAGGACATGTTTTCATCGGATTTGTTTTATCCCGTTGATATCCCCCATGACTACATGATTTATCATACCAAGGATCTATACAAGGACAGTATCGGCTGCTACAAAAAAATCTTTAACACGAAACCGGAGGCCTGCCATACCTACCTGCTGCGATTTGAAGGCGTTTATATGGATTCGCGTATCTACTTAAACGGAAAACAAATTTTTGAGTGGAAATACGGCTACTCAACCTTTGATGTTGATTTGACCCCGTACCTAAAGAACGGAGAAAACACTCTTTTCGTAACCTGCACATACAGATCTCCCAATTCCCGCTGGTATTCAGGCGCCGGAATTTACCGAAACGTCTGGCTCATTGACAAGGATTTTGCATATCTTCCCATGGACGGCGTGTACGTTTCTACAAAGAAAGACGCTGATGAATTCTTAGTACAAATTGACACGGAAGGGCTTGCGTTAAATAAGACCTCCGCAGTCATCAAACATTCCCTGTTTGATAAAGACAATACTTTAGTCGCATCTTGTGAAAAAGAAATTTCTTTATCCGAAGATGTAAAAGTGAACACTCAGTTCATGCACATAAAGGAGCCGGTTTGCTGGGATATTGAAAATCCTTACGTATACAGTCTCAAAACAGAGCTGACAGTTAACGGAAAAGTCGTTGACTCAGACTTAAATCCCTTAGGCTTTAGGACGATTTCTTTTGACCCGGACAAAGGTTTCTTTTTAAACGGAAGAAACGTAAAAATAAACGGCGTCTGCGAACATCACGATCTCGGCGCTCTCGGAAGTGCAATGAACAAAAAGGCTCTCAGGCGGCAGTTTGAAAAGCTTATTAAGATGGGCGTGAATTCCATCCGTACCTCCCACAACATGCCCGCCGTCGAGGTTATGGAGCTTGCCGATGAGATGGGGCTTTTAATCTTCTCCGAAAGCTTTGATATGTGGGAACTTCCGAAGACGACCTACGATTACGGAAACTACTTCCCGGAGTGGTTTGAAACCGACATAAGAAGCTGGGTTCGTCGTGACCGCAATCACCCTTCTTTATTCATATGGAGCATCGGCAACGAGATTTATGACACGCATGCCGGTTCGGGATACAAATGGACGCTTGCTTTAAGAGATGCCGTTAAAAAATATGATTATCATCACAATGCTTATATAGGAATCGGTTCGAACTACATAGAATGGGACAATGCCCAGAAGTGTTCAAACGAGCTTGAACTCTCAGGCTACAATTACGGTGAAAGGCTTTATGACGAGCATCACAAAAAGTATCCGAGCTGGTGCATCTTCGGAAGCGAAACCGCCTCAACCGTACAAAGCAGGGGAATTTACCATTTCCCTTATGAGACAAGAATTCTTACCTATGAAGACGGACAGTGCTCGTGCCTCGGAAACTGCTCCACAAACTGGGGCGCCAAGAGTGCAGCATGGGTCATCGCCGAACACAGAAACCGTGACTTTGTATTCGGACAATATTTGTGGACAGGATGGGATTATATAGGAGAGCCTACACCTTTCCACTCTAAAAATTCTTTCTTTGGACAAATTGATACAGCCGGATTTGAGAAAGATACTTATTACCAATATCAGGCAGAATGGACGGATTATAAAAAGACTCCGATGGTTCATTTATTGCCCTATTGGGACTTTAACGAGGGGCAGATAATTGATGTCTGTGCTTATTCGAATGCTCCTTACGTCGAGCTGTATTTAAACGGTATCTCACTCGGCAAACAGTTTATCGATCACAAAAACGGCTCTGAACTTCAGGGGCACTGGAAGGTACCCTATCAGAAAGGTGCTCTGCTTGTTAAGGCTATGGATGAAGACGGAAACGTCGTAGCGGAAGACATGCAAAAGACCTTCGGTGATCCCGCAAAAATAAACCTTTCAGCAAGTGATACGACTCTTTTGGCAAACGGAGAGGATTTATCCTTTGTCGAAATTACCCTTCTTGACAAGAATAACACTCCGGTCGCAAACGCGAAGAACAGGGTAACCGTATCCGTATCGGGTGCCGGACGTCTCGTAGGACTCGATAACGGCGACAGCACGGACTATGAAGAATACAAGTGTACCTCGAGAAGGCTTTTCTCAGGCAAACTGCTTGCGATTATTGCTTCAAAAGACGAATCCGGAGATATTGAGGTTAGAGTTTCTTCAAAAGATTTACCTGACAGTTTGATTCATATTCATAGTATTGCTTATGAAGGTGAGAAAGCATCTATCATAGATGAATGTAAGGAGTGCAGTCACACTGATGACGTTCCTGTCAGGAAAATCGAGCTTATGAATTTGTCAGCCTCAAAGCTTACTCCGGATGCTCCTACCGCAAGAGTTTCTTTCAATATTTATCCCGAAAACGCAACTTACAGGGATATAACCTTCAGAACCTTGACAAGGGATGCCGTAGATGCAAATTACGCATCCGTTGAGGTTCATGATAATGAGGCAATTGTTACGGCTACGGGCGACGGAAGCTTTACTTTAACGGCTTTCGCAAATAACGATAAAGACCATCCCGAAGTCATCTCTTCTTTGGACTTTGAAGCTTCAGGTCTCGGTGTTGCCGCTCATGATGCTTACAACATGGTTCCTGGTATTCAGTTTAGTAAGGTCCATGACCCCGAAGCCAAGCTCAGCTTCCTTGGCGGAGTATTTATCCCGAATCCCAAAGACGGGACAGCCTTTGTTACCTATGAAAATGTCGATTTGGGCTCATTTGGCTCGGATGAAATTCACGTTCCGATTTTCACCTTCCATGACGAGCTTCCGATTAAAATTTTCCTCGGAGGCAACAACGGAGAATGCCTCTTTAACGGAATCTACAGAGCAAAGAGCATTTACAATACCTATCAGGAAAACGTCTTTAAGCTTTCAAGAAGGCTTAAAGGAGTTGTGACTCTTACATTTTCCTTTATAGAAGACACCAGATTCTCACTTCAGGGCTTTTACTTTACAAAACCTGACAAGGCGTACGAAAAGCTCTCACCTCTTGATAATCTTCGTATTACCGGTGACAGCTTTACCTTGGAAGATGATGCTGTAACAAATATTGGAAATAACGTTACGATTGAATTTGACGGTATGGATTTCCGCGATGGCTTATCCGGTATCAAGATATTCAGCCGTTCGAGAAACAAAAATACCTCGATGCATATTCTTTTTACAAATGGTGCAAAGACTGTGAGACAGATGGTGGAGATACCGGGAAGCAAGGACTATGCCGAGGTTACGCTTCCTCTTGAAGATGTTAATATTTCGGGAAATGTAAGCCTTTTGTTCCTGCCCGGAACGGACTTTGATTTAAAGAGTTTTCAGTTTGTAAGAAAATAATTTATATTTCAATATTTCGCATTAGTGACATTTGCCCTGCGCACAAATGTGCTTTTTCAAAGAGCGTTTTACATAATTTCCTACGCAGTTAAAAAATCCTCACCTTTCGGTGAGGATTTCTTGATTTATCCGATTTACTTATTTGCTTTAAGCTCCATGAGCTTTGATTTTAACTCGCCTTCAATCCTGCCAAGCTCAGCTTCGGCTTCTTTACGCTTTGCGGCGCCCTCGGTCTGAATCTTCATGACCTCATCAAGAGTAGAAATAAGCTGTTCATTGGTATGCTTAAGAGTTTCGATATCGACAACGCTTCTTTCTGCTTCCTTGGCGGTTTCAACGGTTGCCATCTTAAGTGTGTCGGCATTCTTCTTGAGAAGCTCGTTCGTCATATTGGTAACCGCCGACTGAGCCTCCGTTGCCTGACGACCGTGCTCGATTCCGAGCGTCAAAACCATCTGGCTCTTCCAAAGAGGAATAGTGTTGATAAGAGATGACTGAATCTTTTCAAGCATCTGAGTATCGTTGTTCTGAAGAAGTCTCGTCTGGGGTCCCATCTGAATGGAAACCATTCTGGTAAGTTCAAGATCGTGGAGCTTCTTTTCAAAACGATTGCAAAGATTTACAAAATCATTATAAGCTTGGGCATCTTCCTGAGCACCGGTCTCCTCCGCCTTCTTTCTGAGAGCCTCGGCTTCTTCGTTGCGTGCCTTTTCGAGACGCTTCTTTCCGGCAATGATGTACATGGTAAGCTCTTTGTAGTACTTCATATTGAGTTCGTACATCTGATCAAACATTGCAATGTCTTTCATCAGAACAACCTGATGACCTTCAAGCTGCTTAACAATCTTGTCGACGTTGCTTTCTGCCTTTGCATAATTGTTCTTTATCGTTTCGAGTTCATTTTTCTTTTTCTGGAAAATGCCGGCAAAACCCTTCTTCTCAGGCTCTCCGACCGTTTTGAGCTCGGTAACCAGTGCGGACAAGTCCTCGCCGATGGAACCTAAATCCTTCGTGCGAACGTTATTTAAAGCACTTTCCGAAAAATTTGCTATATTCTTCTGAGCTGCGGCGCCGTATTGCATTACCATATTGGAATCGGTAATATCAATCTTCTCGGCAAACTCATTTACCACACGCTTTTCTTCTTCGGTAAGCATGTCTTCGTTGATTTCAACTGCTTTGGCTGCGCGTTCTTCTTCCTTGACTGCCTGATCTTCAGTGCTTGCACTTGCAAAAGAACTTAAATCCGTAGCTGCCTCCGAAATCCCCATGGGGTCAAGTGTCAGGGTAGGTGTAGATGATGCTGTCTCTGCCATATTATTCTCCTTTTAAAGTTTTAATGTGATTCCGTCGTCTGTAAGGCCTTCCGCCTTAAGCATATTTTCCATAACCTTTATATCGGTCGTGACATCCAAAGCTTCATCGCCAAACAAAGCGTCAAGCTGCTTGTCAAAAGCCGACAATGCCATGTCCATCATGTCCTCAACCTTTTTCTTGGTCGTATCGATATTCTCACCCGAAATTCCCGTATCGTCCATCCTATCGTAAGCATCAAGCAACTTTAATGTGGTAGGAAGATAATAACTGAAGAACTTTGAAACTTCGTTCTTTTTATTGGGGTGTTCAACTATATAGTCTACGATTCTTTCGGTGACATCCTCAAGATGAACGATTTGAGAGGAAAGCTTTTCATCGTCTATACCTTCATCAAGTCGTTTCATCTCCTTGATGGCCTGTTCTTTATCCATTATCATCTTGTCGATTTCGGGATCGCCGGTGGATTTGAATTCCTCTTTCTGAGGCTGCCCATTGGGTGTTTCCTGTTTTTGCTGCATACCCGAATCAACTGATTCAACCTTTACGTCGGATCTGTCAATCACTACGTCATCCTTGTAAACGTTTGATGAACCCTGTCCGTACTGAGAACTGTACGGATTTTTGTTTTGTTTGCTATACTGTTGATTGTATTGCTGACCGGTCTGTCCGTAAGTGTTCTTTTTCTTTTTGCCCGATGTCTTTACTATTGCGAAAATAATCAATGCAAGTACGACAAAAAAAGCAAGTATAGAACCGAATATTCCAAGCAGCCAACCTAAGATCGGCATCCAAATGTCTTTGGTAGCAATCAGTATGATTATAGTCAATAAGGCTCCGCCGCCGCCAAGTCTTTTCCTTCTGTTTCCCATCTATGTTCCTCAGTATCGTGATGTCAGTGTAATCAACCCCATCTCAGACTATTCTACCATACAATCAAACAATTTCAATGATACAGGCAAGACTTCCCCTGTTGCCCTTTGTATATCTGTGTGACCAGTATTTCTCGGGATGGCAGAAAGTACAATCACCGACAAGTTCAATATTTTCTTCGGGAATGCCAAGCTCTATAAGACGTTCCCTCACTACGCCTCGAAGATCAAGCATATGCTTTTCTCCACATGAAGTATAGAATTTCGTTGAATTATCCACAAGTTTGTCAATCTTATCAATAACTTCGCCTCCGACTTCAAAGCAACATTTATCTATTGCCGGCCCGATTGCGGCATGAATATCCGTTACTTTTGCACCAAGGGAAAGCATCTTTGAGATTGCTTCTTTTTCTATGTCGGCAACAGTGCTGCGCCACCCGCAGTGAATTGCACCGATTACTCCGTTTACATGATCCTCAAGCAGTAACGGTACGCAGTCCGCCGTAAAAACGGACAACGGAACGTTTCTTTCATTTGTAACAAAACCATCCGCTTCTATGACTTCACCGGTTCCGTATGCGGGGCGAAGGTCAAAAGACGCGGCAATATGGACATGGTTTCCGTGAACCTGATTTCCGCAAACAAAATCGGTTCGGTTAATGCCGGCTTCTTCTAAGAATCTTCTCCAGTTTTCAATGACATTTTCTTCAGAATCTCCCCTGTTAAGACCCAGGTTAAGCGATGAAAAAATACCGTCGCTGACACCGCCGATGCGGGTTGAAAAAGCATGAGGATATTGAAGATTTTTTGCTGTTTCTATCATAAGAGTCCTTTATTGCTTGGATGCATCCTTGTCTATGAATAAAAAGAGTTTCGCTTGCGAAACTCCGGCGTCTCGCGCAGTCGCGTTAGCGACATTTACCCTATGCGCGAGTGCGCATCAGTGGCACGTAGTGCCTTTTTGCTATATAGGGGATTGCGGAGCAATTTCCTAGATAGCAAAATAGACCACATTCATGTATGTGGTCTAATAAATAATAGTGCCCAGTTTCGGAATCGAACCAAAGACACAGGGATTTTCAGTCCCTTGCTCTACCAACTGAGCTAACTGGGCGTAGCGGGAATAGGATTTGAACCTATGACCTTCGGGTTATGAGCCCGACGAGCTTCCAGACTGCTCCATCCCGCGATATTAAGTTTGCCTTTCGGCTAATGGATGGAGGTGGATTCGAACCACCGAAGCAATTTGCAGCAGATTTACAGTCTGTCCCCTTTGGCCACTCGGGAATCCATCCATGATAATTATTATATTGCTGGGGCCTATAGGGCTCGAACCTATGACCCTCTGCTTGTAAGGCAGATGCTCTCCCAGCTGAGCTAAGACCCCTGATCCTTCCTTGCGGAAACGACCCAGGCGGGACTCGAACCCGCGACCTCCGCCGTGACAGGGCGGCGCTCTAACCAACTGAGCCACTAGGCCT
>CAVJJQ010000054.1:0-16477 GCA_963649755.1 bacterium
GGCTCTCCCTCTGGGAGAGCTGTCACCGAAGGTGACTGAGAGGGACTTGGCTCTCACACGCGGAGCAATTTCCTATATAGCAAAAAAAGAACTCCCGCAAAGGAATTCTTTTTCAAACAGCTGGTAGGGGAATCGAACCCCTGATTCCGCCGTGAGAGGGCGGCGTCTTAACCGCTTGACCAACCAGCCATCAAGTACCTGTTCATATTTCTTTCCCACAGCAGGCACTCGTATATAATATCTTAGGTTTTTAAAAAAATCAAGAGGCAAATTTAAAAAGTTTTTGCTAAGCTCACGTTTTAAGTATGTCAAAAATACTGATCTGGTCGGTTTCGGGAATCTGTCCCAAAATGCCAAGCTCGCTCATTTCATCCGTAATCGTCTGCGACACACGGGCACGCGATTTAAAATCCGCCTTTGAGGTAAACGGTCCCTTCTTTGCCGCCTCGACTATTGAATCCGCCGCGGTTTCGCCCAGGCCGTCGATTGAGTTAAAGGACGGCATGATTTTATTGTTTACTATCGAGAAAAGACGCGACTTTGCCTTAAACAAATCTATCGGTTCGAATTCGTAGCCTCTTGCGTACATCTCCTGAACGATTCTTAAGTCTCTTATGGAACCTTCGTCCTTGGGCGTGGGCTTTTCAAGTGCCTGAAGACGTTTTAATTCTTCTTCAAGTCTTTCGCGTCCGAAACACATGGTCTTATAGTTAAACGCCTTTGCTCTGATTGAGAAAAACGCCGCATAATAAGCAAGCGGATAATAAACCTTGCAGTAGGCAATTCTCCACGCCATCATTACATATGCCGCCGCATGGGCCCTCGGGAACATGTACTGAATCTTCTCGCATGACTTAATGTACCAGTCCGGTACGTCATGGGCACTCATATCTTCCTTCCATTCGGGCCACTTGTCGCATTTGCCTGCGGCAACCTTTCCTTTTCTGACCATTTCCATGATCTTAAAGGATTTTTCGGGTTCAACGCCCTTTCCTATCAGGTAGGTCATGATATCGTCTCTGGTACAGATGGCGGTCGAAATCGTCGCCGTTCCTTCACGTATCAAATCCTGCGCATTTCCGAGCCATACGTCCGTTCCGTGTGAAAGACCTGCTATACGGATAAGGTCCGAAAAGTACTTGGGCTTTGCTTCCTGAACCATCCCCATTGAGAAGTCCGTTCCGAATTCGGGTACTCCCAAACAGCCAAGCTCGCATCCTCCTATATCCTTTGGCTCTACTCCCAAAGCCTCGGTATTTTCAAACAAAGACATTACCTTTTTATCGTCAAGCGGAATGGTCAGAGGATCGATTCCGGTAAGATCCTGAAGCATTCTGATCATGGTAGGATCATCGTGCCCGAGAATATCAAGCTTTAAAAGGTTATGGTCGATTGAGTGATAATCAAAATGTGTCGTAACCGTATCGGTTTCCGTGTCGTTTGCCGGGTGCTGAACCGGTGTAAAGGAGTTGATATCCTCTCCCACGGGAAGCACTACTATACCGCCGGGGTGCTGACCCGTTGAGCGCCTTACACCCACGCATCCCGCAACTATTCTGTCTATCTCGCAGTTTCTTTTTCTGATGCCTTTTTCCTCGTAATACTTCTTTACAAAACCGAAGGCTGTCTTGTCGGCAAGTGCCGAAATGGTACCCGCTCTGAAGGTCTGACCCGCTCCGAATATTACCTCGGTATACTTGTGGGCCTTTGACTGATATTCTCCGGAGAAATTAAGGTCTATATCGGGTTCTTTGTCTCCCTTAAAGCCGAGGAAGGTTTCAAAGGGTATGTCAAATCCGTCTTTATTCAGCTTCTCCCCGCAATTGGGACAATTTCTGTCCGGCATATCGACACCGGCCATTCCCCTGAATTTCTTTACCTCTTCCGAATCAAAGTCATAGAAGTGGCACTTGCTGCAGTAATAGTGCGGCACAAGCGGATTAACTTCGGTAATTCCCGCCATGGTTGCCACGAAGCTTGAGCCTACCGAGCCTCTTGAGCCTACCAGATATCCGTCTTCGACAGACTTCCATACAAGCTTCTGTGCAATGATGTACATAACGGCAAACCCGTTCTTTATAATTGAATTAAGCTCTCTTTCAAGTCGTTCCTCAACTATCTGCGGTAATTCCGGCCCATACATTTCGTGAGCCTTGTCATAGCATATGGTTGTAAGAATCTCATCGGAATTCAGTATGACCGGAGGACATTTGTCGGGTCTCACGGGCGAAATCGACTCGCACATGTCCGCTATCATATTCGTATTGGTGACGACCACCTCTATTGCCTTTTCACGTCCCAAATATCCGAATTCATCCAGCATCTCATCCGTGGTATGAAGGTAAAGCGGCGGCTGATTGTCCGCGTCGTCAAAGCCCTGACCCTTCATGATGATTCGCCTGTAAATTTCATCCTCCGGGTCTATGAAATGGACGTCACAGGTTGCCAGGACAGGCTTGTTGTAAACCTTTCCGAGCCTTACGATTTCTTTGTTTATTTCAAGGATGTCGTCCCATGAATTTATGTTTTCGTGTTTTTCGTCGGCTATCATGTAGCCGTTGTTTCCGCGGGGCTGGATTTCAAGATAATCGTAGAAATTGACTATTCTTGCAATCTGCTCCTCGCTTCTTTCGTCTACCAAAGCCCTGTAAAGCTCACCGGCCTCGCAGGCGCTCCCGACTATGAGCCCTTCGCGGTACTTCATAAGCTCGCTCTTGGGAATACGGGGTTTCTTTGAAAAATACTTAAGGTGAGACATGGAGACGAGTCTGTAAAGATTGATGCGTCCGATATTGTTCTTTGCCAAAATAATTACGTGGAAGGTCGGAAGTTTCTTTATCGTGTCCTCGGAAATCCTCGTTCCTTCATTTATATCATCAAGGTTTTTAAAGCCGGCATCGACGCACATCTTTAAAAGTTTTACAAAGCAGTAGCCCGTGGCTGTTGCATCGTCAACGGCCCTATGGTGGTGTTCAAGGCTTACCGAAAGCTCCTTGCTGATTGAATCCAGGGTAAATTTATGAAGGTTTTTAAGAAAATGCCTTGAAAGCCCGAGCGTATCCACGCAGGCAAAATCATAGACAAGTCCCTGTCGCCTGCAGTTTTCCTTTATAAATGAAGTATCAAACCCCGCATTGTGAGCAACAAGGACCGCACCCTTGCAAAATTCCATAAAACGCGGAAGAACGGTTTCAATCGGTTCGGCATTGCTTACATCGGCATCCGTGATGGAAGTAAGCTTCGTAATCCTGTACGGAATCGGAACTCCGGGGTTTACAAACTCCGAAAAAGTATCGGCAACTTCTCCGTTTACTACCTTTACAGCACCTATTTCGATGATTTTATTTTTAACGGGAGAAAATCCCGTTGTTTCTATATCAAAAACAACATAGTCTGAATCGATACTCTCCCTGTGCGAGTCAAACACCGAATTCATCAGGTCATCGACGAGATACCCTTCTACGCCGTAAATAATCTTAAAGAAATCCTGTCTGTCGGGAACCGGCTCTCCCTTTTCCTTGCATTTCTTTTTGACATCGTCATACAAGGCTTCCCAGGTGTGATTGGCATCGGGAAAGGCCTGCACAACGCCGTGGTCGGTTACCGCGATTGCCTTGTGTCCCCAGGAATAAGCGCGCTTAACCAAGTCCTTTACCTCGGTAACGGCATCCATATCGCTCATCTTATTATGGCAGTGAAGCTCTACCCTCTTTTGAAGGGCAACATCCGAGCGCTTCGTCGTAAAATCGGTTCCTATCATCACCGACTTGGGCGAAGTGATTGACAGTTCATGATCGAAGGCATCAAGCTGCGGCATTCCGAAGACACGCACGAAATTGCCGACCTTAAGCTTCTTAAGATAGTCTCCGCTCTCGGCCGTCAGCACGAAGATCTTGACTTTCACCGTATCCGTAAAGTCCGTCACGTTGAAAGAAATGATGCTTCTGTCGTTCCTGATGTCTCTCTGCTCGTTTGCGATTATTTTTCCTCTTATAAGGACTGTCTTAAAGTCATCCACCAGGGCTTCAATAGGCGTATAGTCTATGCCCTCGTCTATATCGAAGCCGTAAATAACATCGGGATTGTCGCTCTTCTTGTAGCTTTCCCTGGGCTTTCTATACTCTCCCGACTTTTTGTCTTTTGAGTAGCCGACATTTAAGCCTTTCTTTGTCTCTCCCTTTTTGGGTGCGGATTCGCCTGCCTGTTTTGAAGCCTTTGTTTCTTCTTTTGCCTCGGTCTTAACGGTTTCGGTACGCTTAACCCTTGCGTTTACAAGCTGGGATATCCTGTATTCATCCCATTCTTCTATACTTACGGTTTCCTTTGTTTCGGAATGTCTGTATTCCACGCTAAAAAGAGCGGATACGTTAAACCGCTCGCATATAGCTTTTTTCAAATAATCAAGTATCTGGGATTCTTTAGTCTTACAAAGAAGGTTGTCCGGCAGTACTAGCTTTATCCTGTCGCCTTCTATTTCGTCCATTTTAAGCTTTTTAAAGATGCTCTCAAGCACCTTGTCGTTTGCGGAAAGCTCCGTTATGAAGCTCTCCGAATATTCGTCAACAAGTGCCTTAAGAGTATATGTATCGGGAAGAAGAAAACTTTCTATGATTGAAACCGTCACCGAGTCGTCATCGAAGACCTGCTTTCTCAACTCTTCTTCGGCTTCGTAAATATCGGCTTTTGAAATAATATGGGTACTCTGAATGTAAGCTTTGAATATATGCAGACGTTTATTCATTACCAGCCTTAAGACGACCACATCTTCAAAGACGTCCGCCAAGTTCTTTTTAAACTCAACCGTCTTAAATGCTTCAAAAAACGTCTTGCTTTCCATCAAAAATTACCTTCCCCAATTATCAAGTTCATCGGACAGGGCTTTTAAAAGCTCATCCTCTTTAAATTTGCGAACTATCTCGCCCTTCTTCATAAGAAGACCTTCTCCGTTGCCACCGCAAACGGCAAGATCCGCTTCCCTCGCCTCGCCGGGTCCGTTTACAACGCACCCCATAACGGCAACCTTTATGTTCAAAGGATACTTTTCGCACAACTTTTCAACCTTATTTGCAAGGCCGATTATATCTATTCTGGTACGACCGCAGGTAGGACAGGAAATAACCTCGATTCCCTCGTTTCGAAGTTTCAGAGTACGAAGAATTATCCGCGCACTCTTAATTTCATCCACAACGTCCCCTGTCAGGGAAACCCTTATCGTATCGCCTATTCCTTCGGAAAGAATGAGTCCCAAGCCGATGCCGGACTTGATATTTCCCGAAAAGTTTGTGCCGGACTCTGTAATTCCCACATGAAGAGGATAAGGAATCTTTCCGGCTATCTTTTTGTGTGCCTCGACACACATCATTACATCCGTGGACTTTAAGCTTACGACAAGATTGTCATAACCCATGTCCTCTATTCTCTTTACGTTGTTAATCGCGCTTTCTACAAGTCCTTCGGCCGTTACCCCACCGTACTTTTCAACAAGTTCTTTTTCCAAAGATCCTGAATTTACGCCGACTCTTATGGGAATATTCCTTTCTCTCGCAGCCTTTACGACTTCTGAAAGCTTATCGTCGGAGCCGATGTTTCCGGGATTAATGCGCACTTTGTCGGCGCCGTTTTCGATTGCCGCAACCGCCATCTTGTAATCAAAATGGATATCGGCAACCAAGGGAATGGAGATTTCTTTCTTTATCTCTTTAATGGCACGTGCCGCCTCAAGCGTCGGGACCGTGCTCCTGACAATTTCGCATCCGGCTGCGGTCAGCCTGTTAATCTGCTCGATTGTGCCCTTAATGTCTTCGGTCTTTGTGTTCGTCATCGACTGAATCAAAATGGGATTTCCGTGTCCGATGACCCTGTTTCCTATATGAATTTCCTTGGTATTCTCTCTGTATGTCATTTCATCACCCTATTATTCGCATTATGTCATTATAAAAAACAAAGATTGCAAGTAAAAAGAACAAAATTATTCCGATTAAGTGCACCATGCCTTCTTTTTCGGCAGGTACGGGCTTCCCGCGAACGGCTTCCACGAACAGAAACACAAGCCTTCCGCCGTCAAGTGCCGGAAGCGGCAGTAAATTAATCACTCCCAGGTTTACGCTTAAGAGCATTGCTATATTCATCATTGTAAGAATTACGCTCGAAACTCCGTAATCCTTCGCCACGTCATAATTTTCGTTTACGACCTGAGCTATTCCCACAGGTCCCGAAAGATTGTCGTAGGAAAGCTTTCCAAGTACCAACTGCTTTAAACTCTTTAAGGTGTTGCGGAAATTGTAAACAAGCTCATACCAGCTGTATTTAATAAGGTTCCACCCCTTACACTCTATGTAGTAGGTGCCGCCTTCTATTCCGATGTAATAACGATTGTCCTCACTGCTGTATGCGGGTGCAAAGGTAACCGTACCGGTTTCCCCATCCCTTTCATACTCAATGGTAAGCTCTTCTCCCGAATTAAGAATCGAAATCAGTGAAATATCACGCCAGACATGGATGCTCTCACCGTTTATTTTGGTGATGACATCATTTACCTTAAGACCCGATTCTGCGGCGGGACGTCCGTCGGTTAAGCCCTGCACAACCGGCAAATCGGTTCCGACCGAACCGACTATGATCATTGCAAAAATAAATGCAACTATAAAGTTAAAAAACGGGCCCGCAAAGACCGTCGAAATTCTTGCCCAAACACCCGCTTTCCTGAAAGGAATGCCCTTAGGCTTTTCTTCCTTTAGGGTCTTGTCGTCTGAATCTGTATTTTCAGTTAAAGCCTCTGTATCTTCATCCGTCTTTTTTTCTTCCGAAAGATTTTCAAGCTCCGCATCGTCAAAAATGCAGGCACCTCCCAAAGGAAGAAGCTTCAGAGAAAATTTTGTGCCCTTTCTCGTGAAAGAACAAAGCGTCGGGCCAAAGCCCATGGCAAATTCAATTACCCTTATGCCGTTTGCCCTTGCCACGATAAAATGTCCGAATTCATGTGACAGGACAATAACCGCCAAAATTACAAAAAACCATATTATGGAAGCAACCATTACCGCTCCTTTAAATCTTACCCTTTAATAATTCGTAGACCTGTGCCTCGGTATCAAGAATTTCGTCAACCGTAGGATTATCTATAAGCTTGATGCCGTCCATAGCGGCTTCGATATAATCATAAATTCCGGTAAAAGGAATTTCTTTATTCAAAAAACATTTAACGGCCCACTCATTTGCGGCATTAAAGACGGTAGGCATATTTCCGCCGACCTTAATCGCTTCGTATGCATACTTAAGACCCTTAAAGGTTTCTGTGTCAGGCTCAAAGAAAGTGATTTCCTTAAGCTTGTAAAAATCAAGTTTATTGCCGTTCATCACGCGCCTGTCGGGATAAAACAAAGCATACTGAATAGGAAGCTTCATATCCGGCACGCCAAGCTGCGCTATAACGCTTCCGTCTATGTACTCGACCATTGAATGAATGATACTCTGCGGTTGAATTACGACTTGAATATTCTCAGGCTTCACATCAAACAGCCACTTCGCCTCAATGACCTCGAGTCCCTTATTTACCAAGGAAGCCGAATCTATCGTTACCTTTTTACCCATACTCCAGTTGGGATGCTTGAGTGCATCCTCAACACGCATATTCTTAAGCTCCTCGTATGTCTTTCCTCTGAAAGGCCCACCCGAAGCCGTAAGAAGAATTTTCTTTATATTCTTGTGTGCCTCTCCGTTTAAAGACTGGAAAATCGCACTGTGTTCGGAATCGACCGGTAAAATCGATACCTTTTTCTCGCGGGCAAGAGGCATGATGATATGCCCTGCCGTCACCAGAGTTTCCTTGTTTGCAAGCGCAATCGTCTTCCCTGCATTTATTGCCGCAATTGTCGGCTTGATACCAATCATTCCGACTAAGGCCGTCACCACGATATCGGTTTTTTCCAAAGTCGAAACAGTGATAAGACCTTCCATACCGGATAAAACTGTAACACCCGTATCGGCAACCAGAGCCTTAAGCTCCAAGGCCGCTTTTTCGACAAACATTACCGCATACTCAGGCTTAAACTTACGAATCTGCTCTTCCATAAGCTTTACGTTTGAAGCCGCCGCAAGTGCATACGCCTTAAGTTCCGTACTGTTATTTTCCACAATTTCAAGTGTTTGGGTACCTATAGAGCCGGTTGACCCGAGTATAGTCAAATTTTTCATATAAATCCTTATGAATTCGAAAGTAAGAATAAAGAAAGATAATAAATAATCGGTGCGACAAAAATCGAGCTGTCAAAACGATCGAGCACCCCGCCGTGCCCGGGAATCAGCTTTCCGTAATCCTTGATATCTTTATTGCGCTTTATGGCTGAAGCTGCGAGATCGCCTATCTGAGCAATAATACCTCCGACAGCCGCAATGATTACAAAAATAAGTCTGTCTTCCTTCATCACAAAAGAACCGAATATAAATGCTATAAGACTCGCTCCGACAATTCCGCCTATAACACCCTCTATTGATTTCTTGGGGCTTAAATGCGGTAAAAACTTATGATTCCCGATTGTCTTTCCCGTAAGCATACCTACGCAATATGCGCAGGTGTCGTATCCCCAGGCTGTGATGATGATCAGCCATACAAGGTATTTGCCGTTTTCGAGGTTTCTCGTAAGATACACAAAGGAAAGCATAATCGGAGCATAAAAGTATGCGAATATGACACCCATTATATCCTCAACCTTGTATTTCGGGAAAGAAAAAACGTAAATCGTCAAAAAGGCGATTACAGTAAACACGGCACAAAGCACCATGAACTCCGTACTGTTTGTAAAGTACATCGTCACATAATAGGCTGCAATCGCAATAAGTCCGAAAACGGTCAGTACGTTTTGTTTTTTCTCGGGTCTGATATTCAAGGCTTTAACAAGCTCGTCGAACCCGAACAGAGAAAGAAACAAAAGTGCAAAAGCAAGCGGTATTCCGCCAAAATAAAATGATATCCATGCAAGTATAAGCAGCACCATTCCGCTTAAAAATCGTGTGATAAACATTTAGGTCTCCTTAATTCCGCCAAACTTTCTGTTGCGCTTTGAGTATGCCTCACAGGCTTTCTTTAACTCTTCTTCATCAAAATCGGGCCACGGAACATCCGTTACGTAAATTTCCGAATAAGAAATCTGCCAAAGCAGGAAATTTGAAATCCTAAGCTCACCGCAGGTTCTTATGAGCAAATCGGGGTCTTTGAGTCCCGATGTATCGAGGTTATCGGAAATGGTTTGTTCCGTAATATCTTCAGGATTAAGCAGGCCGTTCTTTACATCATTTGAAATCTTCGTAACCGCTCTCCTGATTTCATCCCGTCCGCCGTAGTTAATGGCTATGGTAAATTTAAGTCCCGTCATATCCTTGGTGGCATCTTCAAGCCTACTGATGCTTTCCTGAATGTCCTTGTCAAGCCTGCTCTTGTCCCCGATTACGCGCACCCGCATGTTGTTTTTCGTGGCACGCTTGATTGCATTAATCATGTAGTTTCGAAGAAGCTTCATGAGTGCATCGACTTCATCGCCGGGGCGTGACCAGTTCTCGGTTGAGAAAGCATAAACCGTAAGATACCTTATCCCCATATTGTAGGCAACCTCACAGATATCTTCAACGGCCTTCGCTCCCTGGATATGACCCATGTTTCGGGGAAGTCCCTTTGCCTTGGCCCAACGACCGTTTCCGTCTAATATTATAGCTACAGATTCAGGTACCTGCATATTAATTCTCCATTAAAAAAATATAAATATATCAGTTACAAAAAGGCAGGATAAATCCTGCCTTTTTGATATTTGAAATCATTAAGAAAATCCATGTGAGCAGATATCAAACCTTCAAAACATCGGCACTCTTTTCTTCCACCAAAGAATCAACATCCTTTATGAATTTATCCGTTGCCTTCTGAATCTCGTCCTCAAGCTTCTTAATCTCATCTTCGCTTACTTCGGTCTTTGAAAGCTTCTTGAAAGCATCATTTCCGTCGCGTCTTATATTTCGAATGGCAACCTTTGCTTCCTCACCCTTCTTCTTAACTTCCTTTACGAGATCCTTACGTCTTTCCTCCGTAAGCTCGGGAAATACGAGTCTGATTACGGAGCCGTCGTTTGAAGGAGTAATTCCGATATCCGAAGCCATGATAGCCTTTTCAATACTCTTAATAAGGCTCTTCTCCCAAGGAGCTATCTGAATAATTCTCGGTTCCGGAACAGTTATGTTTCCTACCTGCTGAATGGGTGTAGGTGTTCCGTAGTAGTCTACCTTAAGCTTGTCAAGCACATGCGGATTTGCACGTCCCGCTCTGATTGTGGCAAGATCTGATTCAAGAAAATCAAATGCTTTCTGCATCTTATCCTGATATGTTTGAACTCTTGCGTCCATATTACCCTCCTTATACCGTAACTCTGGTCCCCGAAAATTCACCGTTCAATGCCTTAACGATGCTGTTTTCCTCATTTAAGTCAAACACCATGAAAGGCATGCCGTTTTCAAGTGCAAGTGCACTTGCCGTCGTATCGACGACCTTAAGGCCTCTCGACACGACCTCTTTAAGCGAAATCTCGTCAAATTTCTTTGCGTTTTTATTTACCTTCGGATCGTCGTCATAAACACCGTCGATTGATTTTGCAAGCAAAACTGTTTCGGCTTCAATCTCAACGGCTCTTAAAACCGTTCCCATATCCGTTGAAAAATACGGATGTCCGGTCCCTCCGGCAAAGAACACGATTCTGCCCTTTTTAAGTGCCTTTATTGCCGCATCCTTCGAGAATTGCTTTGTAAAGGTTGAGCAGATAAAAGGAGTCATAATCTCCGTCTTCATACCAAGGCTTCTGAAAATCTCCGAAACATAAATGCAGTTCATGACCGTTGCAAGCATACCTATCTGGTCTGCCTTAACTCTGTCGATATTCTCGCTCGTACGACCTCTCCAGAAATTTCCCCCGCCGATTACAATTGCAACCTCATTGTCCTTTGATACTTCCAAGACCTGAGCCGCAACCCCCTTGACGGTTTCTTCGTCAAAGCCGGTTTTCTTGTCCCCGGCAAGAGCCTCGCCGCTAAGCTTTAATAAGATACGCATAATGTCATTCCTTTATTATTTCTTTTCTTTCTTAAGTCCGTCAAAGAAGGATGAAGGAGATACATCAGCATAGCACTGAGAGCAGTTACCTTCGATAACGGCACCGTTATTAATCTGAACAGACTTGGAACGGATATCGCCCATTACGATTGCGGAAGTATCCAATATTACGGGACCGTGAACATCGATGTTACCCTTTACGGCTCCGGCAATAACTGCGCTTGTTGCAAAAAGATTGCCGATTACAACGCTGCTCTGTCCGATCTTTACCGATCCCATTGAGTTGATTTCGCCGGTAATCTTTGCGCCTTCCGCATAAACTTCATTGGCCTTTGAATCACCGACGACTGTACCGGTTACGCTTAACTTTCCGCTTATGGTAATATTACCGGTAATTTCACCCATTACTTCGAGCGATCCGCCGGAAGTAATATCACCCTTTATGCACATTCCTGCAGTAATAATACCGTTTTCGTCACTGATTTTTGACTTCTTTGCGGGCTCTGATGCTGCAGGTGCCTCTTCCTTAACCTGTGCGGACTTATCGTTTGACTCGATATTCTCAAGCATCTTGCTTAAGTCCATTTCCTTTGAAGAACCGTCATCAGCCTTCTTATCGTTCTTTTCGGGCTCCGATCCGGGCATCAATTCGTTTGCTGCCTGACTTAAGTCCTCCTTTAAATCTGAAAAAAATCCCATTTTAATATCCTCCGTTTTTTATACTATTCATCTTCCGATGATAAATGCCTTACAGGCCGGGTCTCATCCGTAATCGGTAATATAACCGTCTTGTCAAGAGACTCTATATATTCAATGATCTCGGGCAATGCCTCGACCGTTGAAGTCTTTGATCCCAAATCGTGAAAAAGAATAACGGCTTCGTCCAAATTTTCGAGTTCACTCGTAACATTTTCAACGATTTCTTCCTTTGAAAGAGGAACCGACGATGCATCGCCGGAAGAAACATTCCAATCGAAATAAATGATTCCTTCTTTTTCAAGCTCATCGGCAAGAAGCTTCATATCCGTCTGGCTGACTCTGTTGGTGCTTCCTCCGGGAAATCTGTAGATGTTTGATTCAACCCCGGTCACCATATAAAGAAAATCCCGAAGTTCCTTTGTGTCGTTGGCAAAAGCATCAACACTGGCGTATACTTCGCTATAAACATGAGAAGAAGAATGCATTCCCAAAGAATGTCCTTCGTCCACAATTCTTTGATACAGCTCTTCGTAATTTAATCCGTCGTGCCTTACCACGAAAAACGTAGCCTTGACATTGTATTCCTTTAAAATGTCAAGTATGTCCGAAGTGTTGGCGCTCGGTCCGTCGTCGAAGGTCAAATAAACCTTCCTGTAACCGTCAAAAAGTTCCTCGTCGGATATTTCCCATTCCACATATAAGGGTTCCGAAGAATCCGAATCTTCCTCGGCCAATACTTCACCCGGTTCCGTAGAAGGTTCTGCCTTCGATATGCTCTCTCCCGGGTTTTCAATACTGTAATTAAGCTTTTCTTTTAACTCGTCAACCTTGTGAGACAACAGGCGATTCCTAAAGATAAGAATAATACAAGTAACCGTAGGAATGATGATTAAAGCCAGTATGGTACGAACAATGATTTTTTTAAGTCGGTCTATTCTTTTTCGTCTGCGACTGTATTCATCCTCATCCGAGACTTCACTCATAAAAACCTTTCCTTAAGATACCGGATTGCTGTGCGCTCCACAATCCTTTAAATCTTAACATATAGAAAAAAGTATTGCAATTCGGGAAATCCTATCTCCTGAATGCGGTGAACTCAAGGCTCTCTCCTGCCATAAGCATAAGTGAGGTGTCTCCGTTTTCAAGCGAGAAACCGTTCGGAAGAATAATTTTCATATCCTTCCTGCCTTGAGAATCCATATATACATTAAAGAAATCGGCATTCTTTATAAGACGCCTGATTCTTACAACACCCCTAAGCCTTAATCCCGAAACAGTAAGGCTCTTAAATTCGTCGCGCCAAACAGGGAAGAACTTAATCTTCTCGCTGTCGGAATATGCGATCATCTCATATACCGCCGATGTAAGTCCCAGGTTTGCATCCATCTGGAACAGTTCATGCGGATTGTGCGTTGTAAAAAGATTCTTTAAAGTAAATACATTTATAAGACGACTTAATGCCTTCGTCCAAAGCTTTTCATCCTCTAAACGGGCTGAAATATTTGCAAGATGAGCAAGTCCCCATCCCGAAATTGCTTCGATTCCGTCCGAAAGCCTCTTTTCGCAGGCAACATGACACGCATTTAAGAGTTCCTCGTCGTCACTCTTTAGGGCTTCATCTCCCGGAAATACCGGATAAAGATGAGACGAATGGCGGTGATGGTAATCATCCTTTAAATCATCCGTCGCCCACTCCTTTATCGCTCTGTCTTCGTTTACTTTGTACTTGGGAAGCAAGCTAAGCTCGTGCTCCCACTTGTCTATACTCTCCGTCTCAACATTTAAAAGTTTGCAGGCATTAATCAGGTTTGTGTATACCTCCTTGCAAACCGCGATATCCATTGTTGCATTAACCGCAACCGGAGAGTTTGAATTCGAAGGAGTATTCTCCGGCGAATAAGAAGGTGCAAAAACAAACTTTCCGTCTTCCCCGATTATGAGGAAGTCTTCGTAAAACCTTATAACCTCTTTCCAGTACTTAATGCCCCTTAAAAGAACATTTTCATCCTCGGTAAACTCGTAGTACTTTTCATACTCACTTGAAAGCCATCCTGCTCCCGCAGTCCAGGTAATCATCGGCCAGTCCAAGCAAAAATGCCTGTGGAATCCGTCGGATGAAACTCTTGCCGCAGCAAAGACGCCTTGACATCCGTAATAGCTCTGTGCGTTCTTTTTAAAATCTTCTGTATAGGACTCAAGCCAGTCAAAGTAATTCCTTGAAAACTGACCCAAACCTCCCGGAAGAGCCTGCCACATCATCATCTGAACATTCTCGTCCAGCGTGTAATCCGAACTCCACGGAGGTGTTACGTTTCCGTTCCATACACCTTGCAAATTGGGAGGAAGCTTTCCGAAGCTTGCGATTTCGAGATAACGGCCGAAATCACACATTCTTTCCAAAAGCTTTGGTGAAAGTTCTCCGTCACCCTGCGTAGACAAAAGTTCCTCGTTAGTATACTCCTCTTCCGAATCCGAAAAATTAACCGTTACCTTTTCAAAGAGGTCTCTGTGAATCATCTCATGTTCCTTAAAGAGTACCTCCCTGTCAGGAGTTGCATCTTCAAGGGTCCTTATGAGCTTAACCTTGCTTGCTTCAAGACGTAATTTCCAAGGTGACAAAGAATAGTAAACGAGCACGTAATTTGCCTTTGAAATCTTTATAAGACCGTCCCGGGAACTCTTAACCTGTCCGTCCGTCATAATGCGGGCTGCCGACGCAAAGCCGGATTCATCTTCCGAATGTGTAGCCTCAAGGACTAAAATCTCACCCTCGGAATAAGCCTTCGATGAAGATATGTACCTTGCCTCATCGGTAAGCGATAAAGAAACGCTTACATCTATGGGGTTTTCCGCTTTTGAAAGCTCTATCGCCATAATATCGCGGCTTCTTGATACGAAAGCTTTCCTAAAGACCTTTTCACCCTTTAATAAAAACTCGGTCTCACTTTCGCCCGTAGCAAAATAAAGCCGATTTGAAAGTTCGCTCACATCGGCTTCCCCGGCATTGAGAATATTTATATTTAGTGTTGTGGCAACTTCAAAGGGATTGGTCCAAACAATGGAATTATAAGGGCAGCCGTCCTCATTTAAGCCCTTTAAATAATACTCGATTGCTTCTTTATACTTTCCTTCAAAGATAAGCTTTCGCACTCCGTCTACATAGACCTTGCCGTTGTATGGTCTGCTGTCGGTGTTCTCGGGAAGCGGAAGGAAAAGTTCTTCGTGATTTGTAATGATGGTTTCGTTAAGAGGATTTCCGAAAACAAGGCCGCCTATCGTGCCGTTTCCGATTGGAAATGCCTCATCCCATGTCTTACTGAAATCATTTCTTTTTAAACCTTTAAATTGCATCTTCTACAGTCCTTTAACCTTTTGTGAAATAAAGAAATTGTCAATAGCTTCTATGATCTGAGTCGAAGGCATTGACTTGAGCAAATACCCCTGCGGTTTAAGGCTTAATACCTTTGTAACGCTTTCTTTATCTCCCTTCGAAGTAAGAAAAATAACGGGAATGTTCTCCGTCTTAATCTCGGAACGTATCATCTCAAGCATCTGAGGTCCGCTGCATACCGGCATTTCGTAATCAAGCAAGATGAGATCCGGCTGATTCACCGCAAGAAACGATATCGCACTCGTTGCGGAATTCACCATGGAGACCCTGTACTTGTCTTCAAGCCACCCCTTGATGGTCCTAAGCATGTTACCCGAATCGTCCACGACCAGAATATGCTTTTTATTCTTGACATTTTCAACGTCAAAGGCATCCTCACGAAGTGTCTCCGCAATCATCTTTACGTTGATGGGTCTTTCAAAGCTTCTTCCGAGGCAATCGGACGGAATCATATCCATGATGACCTTGAGTTCCTCGTTGTAGCCGATTAAATAAATTTTTTTCTCTTCCTCGACGCATAGGTCTCTCACGTAAATAAGAGCTTCCGTCTGCTTAATCGCCTGTTCGTCCGCATAGATAAAGAACATATCCGGCTTGTCCTCAATCTTACTGATATCGGTAACGTCAAGCTTACAAAATTCGCACTCAACGCCGTATTCCTTCAGCCCTTCTCTCACCGCATTAACTAAAAAAGAAGAGGTCTCTCCTATGAAAAGTACTTTTTTACTGCTCGCAAACATAGATTTAAATCTCCTCCAGTAGCTTAATTATATCAGCATCGGAAACCTCTGCCACGTAAACCTTCAACTTGGAATATTTCGCCTCGAAACCTTCCGGCATCCTGTACTTGTCAAGCTCTGCCATAACCGAATCAATCGAATCGAAATCAAAACTCGAAGCCATCTCCTTTATAAAGGAAAGAGCTTCCTTGAGATAGTCTTCATCTATCAGAGGCTTGTCCTCGGATGTATAAAGAAACGTCTTCAAATCCGAAATGAGCTTTCTGTAAAGTCTCAAGAGCTCCCCGGTTGCATTGTTAATAGCGGTTACGTTTAAATCGTTACCCGCTTCTTCAAGACTTTCGGCAAGCTTTGAAAGCTTTATCGCACCGACTATGCGGGCTGACGACTTAAGAGCATGAACCGCAATGGTATAATTCCTGTAGTCCTTATTTTCGTAATAACCCTCAATTTCATCGGCTCTAAAAGCTCCGGTTTCATAAAACTCTTTTATTATCTTCATGTAAAGCTCAAGATTTCCGGAATTTTCCAAGCCGATATTGGGCTTTATAATCTCGGTTTTAT
>CAVJJQ010000055.1:0-16394 GCA_963649755.1 bacterium
GATTGTAGGTATTGTCTTAACAGTTCTTGCTCTTTACGGATGTCTTTCTTTTTACATCACCAAAAAGAACCGGATTGTTCTTCCCGAAATTATTTTCATAATAGAAATTTTTTGGATTTTGTTTGACCGCTCGGGATACTTAAATTCAAACGTAATCGTAATGTCTGTAAGCTTACTTGCCGGAATGGGAATGTATATTTTAATTTATCCGGTTATGGTTCCTAAAAAGAATAAGACTGCGGAAAACGTGAAGGTTGAAGATGCATTAACGGAAAATGAAACTGTCGTTGAGAAACCGATTGAAATTATTGAAATCAAAGAAGAAAAGACCGATGTCGAAGAGATTGCCAAAGAATCCGTTATCAGCTCAATAGAAAAAATTAAAGAAAATACAAATACGAAGCCTGCTACAGAAAAGGTTACAGATAATACGGAAATTAAACCTTCGATTGAAAAAGTTAAAGATAATACAGATAAGAAGCCGGAGATTAAATTTATCGATAATCCTTTGCCGGGTCCAAAAAAACATGTAAAGAAAGAACTGAAATTTGCTTATGAGCCCGATGAAAAGGACATGCATTTTGATATTGACATAAAAGACGGCGATGATTTTGAATTGTAGTTTTTTGACCTTCCCGTATGCATTTTACACAACATATGGTACAATAGACTTCAGTTTGAACTAATATTGGTAAGAAGGTTAAAGATGGCTCAGTACAAAAGTACGTCGGGACGTAAAAAGACAACGACAAGAACAAGTACTTCAAAGAAAAACTCAAAGAAGCGCACCAAGCAGGAGTATGCCCTTTTAAGGGATATTCAGGCTATTGTTGTGATAGCGCTCGGAGTTTTTCTTTTTGTTTGTAATTTTAATATTGCGGGAAGTCTCGGAAGTGCCGTTTCGGGCTTTATGTTCGGTGTTTTCGGTCTTTTAAACTATATTGCGCCTCTGTTTATAGTTGCATTGTTTTTATATTTTCAGCTTGCGGGCGGATCATGTAATTCCGTTTGCGTTAAGAACGTGATTTCCTTAAGCCTTTTATTTTTGCTAATTGACATGATAGTGGATCTCATAAGCGGAATCTCAAAGACAATCGACAAATATTCAATTTCGGAAATTTACAAATATTCATCAACCGAGCGAAAAGGCGGCGGAGTCATTGCGGGAAGCCTTGACTACGTGCTTCTTAATGCCGTGAATATGGCCGGAACCGTCATCATCATTTCCATGCTGATTCTTGTCTTGCTTATAGTTCTTACCGGCAAATCCATTATCGACGGCATTCGCGAAGGTTCGCAGAATATCAGAGATAATGCCGATGCAAACCGTGAGATTAAGGCTGAATTGTACAATGACCGTAAGCTTGAGATTCAAAAGCGTCGTGAGGAAGAACGTCTTAAGAGAGAAGAGTTGAGAGCTAAGCAAAAAGAAGCACGTCAGAAAGAAAGTCTTGAACGAAAAGAAATAAAATCAGACGAAGCGGTTTTAAAAAGAAACAAAAAGGCCGTTGGCGTTACTTTCAATACAACTTTATCGGAAAATGCCGAGAAAGTTAGCGGTGATGTGTCAAATGCAACCGCCAATGACGATATTCATGAAATTAATTTAAACGGATTCTCACCTTCAACGCTTGAATTCACTTCATCAAACACGGTGGATACGACGAGTGTTCCCGAGGCGGAAGACGTTGATATATTTGCGGAGGAAGATGTTGCTCCGGCTGTAAACGCTTCGCCCAATATAGGTTTTTCAAGAGAAGACACTTACAACGCAAAGGTATCAAATCCTATTCCTGATTCAAGGCCCAAGACTGCAGAAACTCAACCGATTATTGTAAATAAGCCGCTATCGTCATCTGCCTATGTATTTCCTCCACGTACGCTTTTGAAAAAAGGAGAAAAGAAGTCTTCAAATTCAAAGGCCTATATCGAGCAAACCGCTCGTAAACTTGAAGAAACCCTTTCAATATTCGGGGTTGAGGCAACGGTTACAAATACGAGTCAGGGTCCGACCGTTACACGCTTTGAACTTCAACCGAAAATGGGCACCAAGGTCAGCCGTATCAAGAACCTTTCGGATGATATAAAGCTTAATCTTGCGGCTTCCGAGATTCGTATTGAAGCGCCTATTCCGGGTAAGGCAGCCATAGGTATAGAGGTTCCGAATAAAGAGGCAGAGCCGGTATTATTCAGAGACCTGATTGATACGGATGAATACAATAAATTCAATTCAAATCTTGCCTTTGCGGTAGGTAAGGATATTTCGGGAAAGACAATTGTTTACGGAATAGAAAATTTTCCTCATCTTTTGATAGCGGGTGCAACCGGATCGGGTAAGTCTGTTTGTATCAATACTTTGATTATGAGTATTCTTTACAAGGCAAATCCGGATGACGTAAAGCTGGTCATGATAGACCCGAAGGTTGTTGAATTAAGTGTTTATAACGGAATACCGCATTTGTTGCTTCCGGTCGTCACGGATGTAAAGAAAGCTTCCGCAACTTTGGCCTTTGCGGTAAACGAGATGCACGAGAGATACAAAAAGTTTGCCGATTTCGGAGCAAGAGATATCTCGGGATACAATAAGGCAGTGGCAGAAAAAGGCGAGGATCAGCTCTATTCCAAGCTTCCTCACATCGTAATCATCGTTGATGAAGTTGCGGACTTAATGCTTCAGGAACGCAAAAACGTCGAGGATTCGATTTGTTCTCTGGCTCAGCTTGCTCGTGCCGCAGGTATACATTTGATTATTGCAACTCAGCGTCCTTCCGTTGACGTAATTACCGGACTCATCAAGGCGAATATGCCGAGCCGAATCGCCTTTGCGGTTTCAAGCGGTGTGGATTCGCGTACCATTCTTGATATGAACGGTGCCGAAGAGCTTTTGGGAAAAGGCGATATGTTGTTTTTCCCTAAGGGACTTAAAAAGCCTGTCAGATTGCAGGGCGGATTCGTATCCGACAAGGAAGTATCGGATGTAGTCAATTTCATAAAAGCGCAGGGTATTGCTTCTTACGATGACGATATTGAAGCAAAGATTCAAACCTGTTCTTCTTCAAGTTCCGGAGGAAGTGCCCAGTTTGGCGACTCAGCCGGCGGTGACGAAAATGATGAATTGTTCAGGGACGCAGGTTTCTTTATCATAGATTCCAATAAAGCCTCCATCGGATGGCTTCAGAGGAAGTTTAAGATAGGCTTTAACAGAGCCGCAAGAGTAATGGATCAGCTTGCGGAAGCGAATGTCGTAGGCCCCGATGCCGGCACGAAGCCGCGTGAAATCCTTATGTCAAGGGAACAGTTTGAAAATTATTTGGAAGAGTACGGAGGTTAAGATGAAATCTGACATTGAGATTGCTCAGGAGACAAAGCTTGTACCTATAAAAGAAGTTGCCGCGAAAATCGGAATTTCCGAAGATGATTTGGAATTTTACGGAAAGTACAAGGCAAAGATTTCCGATGAATGGTATGAAAAGAATAAATCAAACAAAGACGGTAAGCTGATTTTGGTGACAGCCATCAATCCCACTCCCGCAGGAGAAGGAAAAACAACAACAAGCGTCGGACTTACGGAAGCTTTTAATCAGATGGGCTTAAGAGCCGTTTGTGCTTTAAGAGAGCCGTCCCTCGGGCCCTGCTTTGGCATCAAGGGCGGAGCGACCGGAGGAGGATACGCCCAGGTTGTACCGATGGAAGATTTAAACCTTCATTTTACCGGCGATTTTCACGCAATAACGGCCGCAAACAATTTGCTGGCAGCTTTAATTGACAATCATATTCAGCAGGGAAATGAACTTCAAATCGACACAAGGTCGATAGTCTGGAAGAGATGTCTTGATATGAATGACAGAGCCTTAAGAAATATCGTCATCGGACTTGGCAAAAAATCTGACGGCTTTGTAAGGGAAGATCACTTCGTAATTACCGTTGCCAGCGAAATTATGGCAATTCTCTGCTTCGCCGAGGACATTCATGATTTGAAGGAAAGGCTCGGAAAAATAATTGTAGCCTACAATCTCAAGGGCGAGCCCGTAACGGCCGCAGATTTAAATGCAGTAGGCTCTATGGCTGTTCTTTTAAAGGATGCGCTCAAACCAAACATCATACAGACTCTCGAACATACTCTTGCGATTGTTCACGGCGGACCTTTTGCAAATATCGCACACGGCTGCAATTCCGTTCTGGCTACAAAATATGCCCTCAAGATGGCAGATTACGTAATTACCGAAGCAGGATTCGGCGCTGATCTCGGTGCGGAAAAGTTTTTTGACATCAAATGTCGTAACGCAGGGCTTAAGCCCGATGCCTGCGTAATAGTTGCTACAATCAGAGCATTAAAGTATAATGGCGGAGTAAATAAGGCAGATTTGTCTACACCGAATCTTGATGCTTTAAAGAAAGGTATTTGTAACCTTGAAAAGCATATCGAGAATATCAAGCAATACGGTGTTCCGCTTGTCGTTACCTTAAATGCCTTTTCTTCGGATTCGGAAGAGGAAACGGAATTTGTAAAGAACTTCTGTGAAGAAAGAGGCTGTGAATTTGCTCTTTCAAAGGTTTGGGAAGAAGGCGGCAAGGGCGGAATCGAACTTGCAAACAAGGTTATCAAGACTCTCAATGAAAAAGAAAGTCATTTTAAACCTCTGTATGAGTGTGACCTTTCCTTAAAAGAGAAGATTAACGCAATTGCAGTAAAGATTTACGGAGCCGGTGATGTAAGCTATTCAAAGGAAGCTGAAAATGCCATTAATAAGCTCACGGATTTGGGCTTTTCAAATCTTCCCGTTTGCATCGCAAAGACACAGTATTCCCTGTCCGACGATCCGAAGCTGTTGGGTAAGCCTACCGGCTTTACCTTAAACGTAAGAGAAGTTTATGTATCTGCCGGAGCAGGCTTTGTCGTAGTTCTTACGGGCGAAGTAATGACCATGCCCGGGCTTCCGAAGAAACCCGCGGCTTTAAGCATAGATTTAGACGAAGACGGAACAATAAAAGGTCTGTTTTAGGAGCTTGTCATGGAAATTATTGACGGAAAGAAGATTTCTACCGAGATAAAGGAAGAATTAAAAGAAAAGGTCAGCAAATTAAAGCAGGAAGGGAAGAATGCAACCCTTGCGGTTATACAGGTTGGGCAGGACCCCGCTTCCTCCATTTATGTGCGCAATAAAAAGAAAGCCTGTGAATATATAGGCATAGGTTCCGTTTCCTACGAGCTTCCGGAAAACACCACGGAAGAGAAGCTTCTTTCGATTATAAATGAGCTTAACAACGATTCAAAAATAACGGGAATATTGGTACAGCTGCCTTTACCCGGTCACATCAATGAAAAAAAGGTCATTAAAGCGATTTCACCCATGAAGGATGTTGACGGCTTCCATGTCGAAAATGTCGGTTCTTTATGCGTTGGAGAAGACGGCTTTGTATCCTGTACTCCCGCAGGAGTTGTTGAACTTTTAAAAAGAAGCAATGTTTCCATTCAGGGTAAGCATTGCGTAATTATAGGGCGCAGCAATATTGTCGGAAAGCCAATGGCTCTTTTAATGCTTAGGGAAAACGCTACGGTTACAATTTGTCATTCAAAGACCGAAAATCTTAAGGAAATTTGCAAAGCCGCGGATATCTTAATCGTTGCAATAGGAAAGCCTTTGTTTGTAAACAAAGACTATATTAAAGACGGTGCCGTCGTAATTGATGTCGGCATCCACAGAGACGAAAACAACCATATTTGCGGTGACGTTGATTTTGATTCCGCATCCGAAGTTGCATCAAAGATTACTCCGGTCCCCGGAGGAGTCGGGCCTATGACCATTACCATGCTGATGGCAAACTGCGTTAAAGCAATAGCACAAAAGAAAGATTGATTTTTATGAAATGTCCCAATTGTAATGCCGAAATTAAAGAAGGTATGCTTTACTGTGAAAAATGCGGAGCTGAGTTGGAACTCGTATCCGATGACAATTTTTCATACGATTTGGAAAACTTAAATTTCGAAGACGAAGAGTCAAATACAGACGATAGCGCTGATGAATTTGATATGGATTTTGACGATGATCCGAACTTGATTTCATTACTTTTATCGAAACATAAAAACAAACGTTTTTTTTATGCAGCGACCGCATTGGCTCTTACTGTATGCGTAGTCTTAGTAATCATTTTCGTAGTCAATTATTCAAAGCAAAACAGCCTTTCCTATCAGCTCAATCAGGCAACCGAAATGTACAATGACAACGACCTTTCGGGAGCGATTACCTGTCTTCAGAAGGCATATAAAATCGAACCTTCATCTGACATTTTGTTTACGATTGCGGATTACTACTATACTTTAAATCAGGAAAACGATGCGGTTTATTCCTTGCTTAGCATCGTTGAAGGCGACTTTCCGAACAGTGAAAAAGAAACGGCATATCGTAAAATCATTTCGGTTTACAAAGAAAGCGAAAGTTACGGCTTAATTGCCGAAATTTTAAAATCCTGTACCATTCCGGAGATTATAACCGAATTTAACGATTATTGTGTTTTTTCTCCTTTGTTTAATACAAAGGAAGGAAGTTACGAAGACACGATTGCCTTGAAAATTTCCTCAGACGGCAACGGAAAGATATATTACACGCTTGATAAATCCACTCCGAATTCCGAATCGGAGGTTTATACAAATCCGATTTTCTTTGAATCCGGACAATATACAGTAAACGCAATTTACATTAATCCATACGGTGTTTCAAGTGATGTCGTGACCAAACAATACCAGATTAATTCGGAATACAACTTTGAACCGGATATTCTTACCGATTCGGGAACCTATACCGAGGCAACTCTTATTGAAGCGGATGTACCTCAACTCTTTACGCTTTACTATACGACCGACGGATCGGAGCCAAGCAAAGCTTCCACAAAGTACATATCTCCGATTCCCATGAAAGAGGGAACCGCTACCTACAAGTTTGTAAGTTACGCAAGCGACGGCACAAAGAGTAAGGTTGTTGAAAGAACTTATACCTTAGACCTACAGGCAAACTACACTCCGGCGGAGGCGGTAAGCGCTTTGACGGATCACTTAATCGCAATCGGATACTTGACAGACGGCGTTCATAAGCCCGATGTAAGCGGAAACTTTTACTATTATTATTCTGCGATTTACCCGATTGAAGATTTCGGAAGTTTTTATTTTGTAGTAGAATATTTTGAAGATGCGGGCGGTAACACAACCAATACGAATACGATTTTTGCGGTTTCAATCAATGACTTGTCGATATACAAGGTTACGGCCTCAGGCAACGGAGATTATTCACTGTCAGCATATTAAACGAGGAAAGGAATAAAGAAATGTACAAAATTTTAATGAAAGAAGAGCTTACGGCCAATATATTTTCAATGGTTGTAAAAGCTCCGCGAGTAGCGTCAAGTTGCCTTCCGGGACAATTTGTCATCGTCAGAAAGGATTCGGAAAGTGAAAGAATCCCCCTTACGATATGTGATTACGACAGAAATAACGGTACCGTAACCATCGTATTCCAGGTCGTAGGTGCCGGAACTCTTTACATGTCCAAGCTTAATGCAGGTGATTCATTCAATGACTTCGCGGGTCCCCTCGGACAACCCTCGGAGCTTTGCAGCGAGCCTATTGATGAATTAAAGAAAAAGAAAATTCTTTTTGTTGCGGGCGGTGTCGGAACGGCTCCCGTTTATCCTCAGGCAAAGTGGCTTAAAGAAAACGGCGTTGACTGTGATGTAATAGTCGGAGCAAAGACAAAGAGCATCCTTATCTTAGAAGAAGAAATGAAGGCTGTTGCCGCCAATCTTTACGTAACCACCGATGACGGTTCTTACGGAAGAAGCGGCATGGTTACTCAGACTATTTCCGACCTTGTAAACGAAGGAAAGAATTACGATGTGTGTATTGCAATCGGACCTATGATTATGATGAAATTCGTCTGCAAGCTTACCAAAGAATTGAACATTCACACGATAGTCAGCTTAAACCCCATCATGGTTGACGGAACAGGAATGTGCGGAGCATGCAGAGTCACTGTCGGTGACAAGGTTAAATTTGCCTGTGTTGACGGACCCGAATTTGACGGACATCTTGTAAACTTCGATGAAGCTATGAGACGTCAGACATTATATAAGACCGAAGAAGGCAGAGCTTATCTTGAGGCCAAAGAAGGCGCAACCCATCACGGCGGCTGCGGAAATTGTTAAGGAGGATATCATGGACGTATTAAAGAAAGTACCGGTTCGTGAGCAGGATCCCAAGGTGCGCGCCACGAATTTCGAAGAGGTTTGTTTAGGATACAATAAAGAAGAAGCAACAGAAGAGGCTACCCGTTGCCTTAACTGTAAAAATGCCCAGTGTATCAAGGGGTGCCCGGTCAGCATTAATATTCCCGCCTTTATAGAACAGGTAAAGCTTAATAACCTTGAAAAGGCATATGAAATCATCAGTGAATCGTCATCACTTCCGGCAGTATGCGGACGTGTATGTCCTCAGGAAAGCCAATGTGAGGGTAAGTGTATAAGAGGCTTCAAGGGTGAGCCTATTTCCATAGGAAAGCTTGAAAGATTTGTTGCCGATTATGCAAAAGAACAGGGAATTAAGCCTTCGGGAGATGTTAAGAAAAACGGAAAGAAGGTTGCCGTTATAGGTTCCGGTCCTGCCGGACTTACCTGTGCCGGAGACCTTGCAAAGCTCGGCTATGATGTAACAATTTTCGAAGCACTTCACAAGGCAGGCGGTGTACTTGTATACGGTATTCCCGAATTCCGTCTTCCCAAGGAAAGAGTAGTTGCCTGTGAAATTGAAAATGTTAAGTCTTTGGGCGTTAAGATTGAGACAAACGTTGTAGTCGGTAAATCCGTAACCGTAGATGATCTTTTGGAAAAAGAAGGCTTTGATGCGGTATTCATCGGATCCGGTGCGGGACTTCCCAAATTCATGGGTATTCCCGGTGAAAACGCAAACGGCGTGTTCTCTGCAAATGAATATCTTACCAGAAGCAATCTGATGAAGGCATTTAACGAAGATTCAACAACACCCATTATGAGAGCAAAGAAGGTTGCAGTCGTAGGCGGCGGCAACGTTGCAATGGATGCTGCAAGAACGGCTTTGCGTTTGGGTGCCGAGGTTCACATTGTTTACAGGCGCAGTGAAGAAGAGCTTCCTGCCAGAAAGGAAGAGGTTCATCACGCAAAGGAAGAGGGCATCATTTTCGATTTGCTAACAAACCCCGTTGAAATCATTGCAGACGAAAAGGGTTGGGTTAAGCAGATTAAATGCATCAGAATGGAGCTTGGTGAGCCCGATGAATCGGGACGCAGATCTCCGGTTGAAATACCCGGTTCCGAATTTACCATAGATGTTGACGCAGTCATCATGTCCCTGGGAACAAGCCCGAATCCCCTTATTTCATCGACTACAAAGGGCCTTGAAATCAATAAGCGCAAATGTATTGTTGCCGAGGAAGAGTTCGGTAAGACCTCCAAGGAAGGCGTATTTGCCGGCGGAGATGCCGTAACGGGTGCCGCAACCGTAATTCTTGCCATGGGTGCAGGTAAGGCTGCCGCAAAGGGTATCGACAACTATTTAAACGGTAAATAAACGGAGGCAATTATGGCTTTTTGTCCGAACTGTAAATTTGAATATGTAGACGGAATCAAGACCTGCCCCGACTGCGGAGCAACCTTAGTGGATTCTTTGGAGGATGTCTTCGATGACGATGAAACCGCGGCAACGGAAGAGCTTTCCGAAGGCGTAATGGAGAGCTTCACAAGCGATGACTTATCGGATGTCGACAAAGAAGAGCTTCTGTCTCAGATTAAAGAAGCTGCCAAGGTTCCCACATACAAGAGCAAGGCAGAGCAGTATTCCGAGAATAAATCCGGAGCTTGGGTTTTAATCTTTTGCGGGGCAATCGGTCTTTTGGTGCTTATATTAAACGGAGTGGGAGTATTTAATTTCCCTCTCTCGGGGCTTTCTTTAATCCTTGTTGATTCCGTAATGGGAGCCTTGTTCTTAATATTCCTGGTATTCGGAAAGGTTTCTTTTTCCAAGATGAAGGCACTTGAACCCGAAGTCAGAGAAGAAAAGCGCAAGATTGAGGAAGTACTTGCCTATATCAGGAAAAAGAAAGACGAAGGATTCTTTGAAACGGGCGATTCGGATGCTGAAAAAGAAACCCTTTACCTTGAACAGTGCGAACGATTGGTCAAAGATATCGAAGAAAACTTTACCGATTTGGAGCCGGGTTTTGCCTTCTATGTAGTTGACAGATTTGCCGGTGACATTTTATATGAAGATTAAGCTTTTATGCGTCGGTAAAGTAAAGGAAAAATATTTTACCGACGCAATAAATGAATATGTTAAAAGGCTTTCCAAATTTACAACTGTCGAAATTATTGAAGTTCCGGATGAAATGACAAAGGATAAGGCATCGGATGCCGAAAATTTGACGGTACTTAAAAAAGAAGGTGACAGACTTCTTTCAAAGATAAAAGACAGTGATTACGTGGTTACCCTTGAAATCGAAGGCAAGCAATTATCAAGCATTGAGCTTGCAGATAAGATTTCGGATATCTGTCTTAAGGCTTCGACAATTTGCCTTGTGATAGGCGGATCGTTGGGACTTGATACAAGAGTAAAGCAAAGATCGGATTTTCATTTAAGCTTTTCAGATTTAACCTTCCCGCATCAGCTGATGCGGGTAATTGTGCTTGAACAGCTCTACAGAGCCTTTAAGATTAACAATAACGAGCCGTATCACAAATAGGAGAATGCCTATGAGAATGTACGATATCATTATGAAGAAAAGAGAGGGTCATCCTCTTTCAAAAGCTGAAATCGACTATTTCGTAACAGGATATACGAACGGAGATATTCCCGATTATCAGGTTTCTGCTTTAATGATGGCTATTTTCTTTAAGGGCATGAACGAAGAAGAAACCTTGAATTTGACCCTTTCAATGGCTTCCAGCGGAGAAATGCTCGATCTATCGGATATCGACGGAGTCAAGGTTGATAAACATTCGACGGGCGGAGTCGGTGACAAGACAAGCCTTGCCTTACTTCCAATGGTAGCTTCATTGGGGCTTAAAGTAGCAAAAATGAGCGGTCGCGGGCTTGGTCATACGGGCGGAACGATTGACAAACTCGAAAGCTTTCCGGGCTTTTCAACAGACATTTCCATAGATGAATTTAAATCAAACGTAAAAAGAATCGGCATGTCAATCATGGGACAGACAAAGGATTTGGCTCCTGCCGACAAAAAGCTCTATGCTCTCAGAGATGTGACTGCAACCGTTGACAATATTTCTCTTATTGCAAGCTCGATTATGAGTAAAAAACTTGCAGCCGGTGCGGATGCTATCGTTCTTGATGTAAAGACCGGAAGCGGAGCCTTTATGAAGACTTACGATTCGGCTTTAATGCTTGCTAAGGAAATGGTAAGAATCGGCAACAATGCAGGAAGAAAGACAATCGCCGTTATTTCCGACATGGATGAGCCTTTAGGCTATGCGATAGGGAATGCCATTGAAGTAAAGGAAGCAATCGATACCTTAAACGGTAAGGGCCCCGAAGACTTCACGAAACTGGTAATGGAACTTGGCACCAGAATGCTTATTGCAGGTAAGGTTACGGAATCGGAAACTGATGCCCGTAAAATGCTTTCGGAGACAATTTCAAGCGGTAAGGCCCTTGATAAACTTGCGGAATTTGTTGCCTGTCAGGGCGGAGATTCATCATACGTATATCATCCCGAGAAATTTGACATCGCAAAAATTGAGATTCCTGTTTTTGCCAAAGAAGATGGCTTTGTTAAGAGAATAGTTTGCGATGAAGCCGGTATTTCGTCGATGTTACTCGGCGGAGGACGTGAGAGCAAGGAAAGCGAAATTGATTTAAGCGTTGGAATTATACTTAACAAAAAGACAGGTGACTATGTGAAGAAAGGCGATATTCTTGCAACTGTCTATGCAAATGACTTGAGTAAGGGAAAGGCTGCATCGGACAGACTTCTCAACGCTTACGAATTTGCCGCGGATTTTAAATATACAAAACAAATTATTAAAAACATCATTACGGAATAATAAATGGAAAAGAATTTTGAATTTTCTGCGGATGCGCTTCTTTATATATTCGGAAGCCATGACAGGTTTCTTGATAAAATCGAAAAAGAACTAAATGTTTCCATTGTCAATCGAAACGGATATGTAAAAATATCCGGGGAAGAAGGTAATGTAAACAAGGCGGCGGCACTTATGAATACTCTTGTTTCCACTCCGTCTACAGACGACAAATTTAACGAACAGACCGTAGATTACGCGATCGAGCTTTCAAAGGAACACAATGAAGATGTTCTTCCCATGCTTGATAAGGATGTAATCTGTCATACCATCAGCGGTAAGCCTATAAAGCCGAAAACTTTAGGTCAAAAGGCCTATGTGGACGCGATGCGAAAGAACATGATAGTTTACGGAATAGGTCCTGCCGGAACGGGAAAGACATATCTTGCAATGGCACTTGCGATTACCGCTTTTAAAAACAATGAGGTAAATAAAATCATTCTTACACGTCCCGCTATTGAAGCAGGAGAGAAGCTAGGCTTTCTTCCCGGAGATTTACAGAGCAAAGTCGATCCTTACTTGCGTCCGCTCTATGATGCGCTTTACCAGATAATGGGTGCCGAAACATTTCAAAAGAATATGGAAAAAGGGCTTATAGAGGTTGCTCCCTTGGCATACATGCGAGGACGGACTTTGGATGATGCCTACATCATACTGGACGAAGCACAAAACACGACTCCGGCTCAGATGAAAATGTTCTTAACAAGAATCGGCTTCGGCTCAAAGGTAGTAATAACGGGCGATTTATCGCAAAAGGATTTACCCAAAGATGTTAAGAGCGGTCTTGATGTTTCAATCAAGATTCTTGACAAGATTGAAGGAATATCGATTTGCAGACTTACAAGCAAGGACGTTGTAAGACATCCCCTTGTTCAAAAAATCGTAAAAGCCTATGACGATTACGAGTCAAGGCAAAACACTTTAAAAAAGGAAACAAAAAGACATTGAATATCTTCTTAAAAGGTAAAAAATTCACATGTATTATCATGGCAGCGACGACCTGTCTTTTTGTGCTTGGATTTTCTTTTTTATATGATGCACCCACAGGTGAGATTATCAGAAATTTTGTTGCGGCCGTTACTTTTTCCTTGGGTCTTGTGTATTTATACATTTATTCCTGCAAGACAAACCGTTTGGATTACAACAATTTAAATGAGCCGTTAAGGTTCCTGATACTGTATTTGGCAGGACTTATTCTTTCAATGATTTATCCTCTTATAAATCCTGAAGCCTGGGTATTTTTGGGCTTGGCCATTGCACTTTCGTTTTTTTCAAATCAGGTAATCGGAATGTATACCGTAACCGGGTTGATTATTTTTTCGGCTTTACTTTCAAGAACTTCCGATATTTGCCTTATTGTTGTGTATATTCTTTCGTCCTTTATAGGAATCATGCTTTTTTGCGATGTTGATGAAAGCTTTAAGGTCGGAAAGTCCGTTGCAATTTCGGTAATGATTTTGTTTTTACTGGAACTCGGCGGAATGGTAATTACCTTAAACGAAGAATTTTCCGTAGAGAGTCTTTTACTGCCTATATTAAACGTTACGGTAAACATAGTTTTATTAATTGTTTTTCTTAAAAATTTCAACAAGAAAACCGTGAATATATATATGGATTCGTATCAGATCTTAAACGATCAGAGCTATATGGCGCTTGTCAAATTAAAGGAATTGTCACCCGATGACTATTTCAGATCGATTCATACGGCTTATCTTGCCGAGAGAATGGCAAAGGAAACTTCAAGTAATGTAAATCTTACCAAAAATCTTGCCTATTATTTCAGAGTCAAAGATGTATTCAATTTAACCGACGGACAATTTGAGACATTTTTGATAGAAAATAATTTTCCTCCGGAAGCCGCAAAACTGCTTCTTGATTATTTGGGCAAGAACGGTGACCATGACAGCAAGGAAGCAGGCATTGTATATATTTCGGACAAAATAATCACCTCGCTTACGGAAATGATTAATAAGGATAAAAAAACAAAAATCGATTATGACAAATTTTTTGACGAAATGTTTGACCGCGATAAGATTATAGAAACCTTTAAAAGCAGTGACTTATCCGTTAAGGATTTTTATTCGATCAAGAAAATCGCCACGCAGGAAACCTTGTATTATGACTTTTTACGTTGAAAATGAAACAGAAGAAAACTTTGAATTTGATGTAAATAAATTAATTGCCGATCTTGTGAACGAAACAATCGACTACGAGAAGGTGCCATTTAAGGATATTTCCTTAAATGTAACCTTTACGGATGACGAAACCATTGCGACCGTAAATAAAGAATTCAGGGAGATTGACAAGTCTACAGATGTTCTTTCTTTCCCGGCTGTTGATTTTTCAAAACCTGCAGATTTTTCGGATATAAAGCCAAACGATCCTTTATTTTTCGATCAGGATACAGGAGAACTGATACTCGGAGATATAATGATTTCTTTGGAGCATGCTCACAGGCAGGCCCGGGAATACAATCATTCATTTAAAAGAGAGATTGCGTTTTTAATAACGCACAGCTTGCTTCATCTTTTGGGATACGACCACATGGTTGATTCCGAAAGAACGGTAATGGAAGCAAAGCAGGAAGCAATACTTAACAATCTGGGGCTCACAAGAGAGTGTTGACATGGGAAACAATAAGCCGAATAAGCTGAAAAACTTCATAGTACAGGGCGGTATTTTGGCTTTGGCAGGCGTACTGGTCAGAATTCTGGGCTTAGCCAAAAGAATTCCGCTTCCCTATATAATCGGCGATATCGGAAACAGCTATTATTCCGTTGCATACGAAATATACAACATTGTATTTATTATTTCCGCATACGGTATCCCCTTATCGGTATCGAAACTTGTTTCCGCAAAGGTCGGAAAGGGTGAATACCGAAATGCCGACAAGATATTCAAGTGTGCCTTGGGTATCTCCACCGTTACGGGTATTATTACCTCAAGCCTGGTTTATATTTTTGCGGATAAGTTGTCCCGGCTGTTAAATGAGCCGATGAGCTTTTTGGCTTTAAGGGCACTTGCACCGCTTTTGTTTATAGTCTGCATAATGGGTGTTTTCAGAGGCTATTTTCAGGGTTTGGGTTCAAATATTCCGACTGCGATTTCGCAGCTTGTTGAACAGATTTTCCTTATAATAGTAGGATTAAGCGGAGCTTACCTGTTAACCGGATACGGTGAAAAGGTAGGCTTACTGTTGCACAATGAAAACTACAAGTACGCATACGGAGCCTGCGGTGCGACAATGGGCTGCACAATCGGTGCACTGTGCGGACTTATCTTTTTGATAATGCTTTATAAAGCAAACTTAAAGTACATCAAAAAGCGTATTTACCGCGATCCTACCCATAAGATTGATTCAACCTTTGATGTTATCAGGAATTTTATTTTTACCGTAATACCCGTAATACTCAGTAACTTTATTAATTACGTGTCAAACATTCTCGATATGTACATTCACAATCTATTTATGGAGAAAAAGGGTATTGACAGTAACCTTAAGTCCACCAATTGGGGCATTTATTCCGGTAAATATCTTGTAATTATAAATATTCCGATTGCCATTTCTGCTGCAATGGGTGTTTCCACCGTCCCTGCAATATCCGGACTCTTAAAAAAGAAAGAGTATAAAGAAATACGGGTTAAGATAAACAAGGTCATTAAAATAACCATGCTGATAGCCATTCCCTGTGCCGTAGGTGTTTTTGCCTTGGCCCCGGAAATTATGTGGTTCCTATTTTCGACTACAAACGAAACGGCCTACAACCTTTTAAGAATCGGTGCACCCGGAATCATCCTGTTTTCACTTATGACACTTACAACAGGCATCCTTCAGGGACTCGATCACTTAAGAAAGCCTATCGTACACGGAGTGATTTCACTTGCACTTCACTTGACCATTTTGATTTCTCTGTTAAACTTTACGGATTTGAATATTTATGCCGTTGCACTTTCAAACAATTTCTTTTCACTCTTTATGTGCATCATGAATATCCATTCCATTCGCAAGGTTATTCATCAGAAGTTTGAAATCAAGAATACCTTTATCATGCCTTTTGTTTCCTCGGCAATCATGGGAGCTTCGGTATACGTTTTAAGCTTATTGTTTAATCAATTGGGCCACTCAAGAATATTGATTTTATTGACAATAATAATAGGTGCCTTCGTTTATTTTGCAATTATGCTTTTAACAAGAACCATCACAAAAGTCGAGCTTGAAAGCATTCCGGGCGGTGATAAATTATATCGTTTCTTTAAAAAGTTAAGACTGTGTTCTTAGG
>CAVJJQ010000056.1:0-16322 GCA_963649755.1 bacterium
GACTGAGAGGGCTAGAGCTGTCGCCGAAGGCGACTGAGAGGGCTAGAGCTGTCGCCGAAGGCGACTGAGAGGGCTAGAGCTGTCACCGCAGGTGACTGAGAGGGCTAGAGCTGTCGCCGAAGGCGACTGAGAGGGCTAGAGCTGTCGCCGAAGGCGACTGAGAGGGCTAGAGCTGTCGCCGAAGGCGACTGAGAGGGCTAGAGCTGTCGCCGAAGGCGACTGAGAGGGCTAGAGCTGTCACCGCAGGTGACTGAGAGGGCTAGAGCTGTCGCCGAAGGCGACTGAGAGGGCTAGAGCTGTCGCCGAAGGCGACTGAGAGGGTTAGAGCTGTCGCCGAAGGTGACTGAGAGGGCCTTGCTTGGCCGGCAAGCCTTGTCAATTTGACGAACACAAGTCTTATATGCTATTATAACTCTCGTGTTTACGAAAACTCGGTTAAGCATCCGTAGTATAATGGATAGAACGGAGGCCTCCGACGCCTTTGATGCAGGTTCGATTCCTGTCGGATGCATTTGGTAATTAGGTTATGAAAAATTCAAATACGAAATCGAAAGTCGAAAAAGATACAATTAAAGACGAAGCCTTGTTTTTAAAGGAACTTTTTACGGATTACGGAAAGATTCTTTTTCCGCTTTTGCTTCTGATTATGGTTTGTGTGACCGTTGTGATTTCCTTAAATGCAAGGAATCGTGTTGAGGCAGCCGCCGCAGAAGCCGTGCAGGTACTTGAAGAAAGCAAGGAAGAAGTTCAGGAAGTAAAGGAAACCTTATTCGAAGAGGATGCCTATCCTGAGGTCAACAACGTCATAAACAGCTATTATTCGGCTCTTGAAATGGCGGATATCGATGCTTTGGTTGAGGTTCAAAGCTCTATTACGAGTACCGAGACCTTAAGGCTTCAGAAGATGAGCGAGTATGTCGACAGATATGAGAATATTCATGTTTACACAAAGCCCGGTCCTCATATTGATTCCTATGTGGCCTATGTTTACAGTGAAGTTTATTTAAAAGACTTTGATATAGGAACTCCCGGCTTGCAGGCTTTTTATATCTGCATGGATGAAAACGGAAATTACTACATCAATACAAACGAGCTTACGGAAGAGGAATCTCAGTATATTAAAAATATCGCTTCACAGGGCGATGTTCAGGATTTGAAGAATTCCGTCAACGTATCTTACAGCACCATAATGGAAGAAAATCCGGAGCTCAGTGCTTACTGGGCCGAAGTGTCCGTTGAAATTGACCTTGCGGTCGGAGAACAGCTTTCGTTGGAAGCAAAGCTTCAGGCGCAGCTTGAAGAGCCTGAAGAAACTGAGGAAGAAGAAACTGTCGAGGAGACCGTTCCTACGGTTACAAAGGTAAAGGCTACCGAGCAGGTTAATATCAGAAAGTCCGCAAGTACCGGCGGCGAACGTTTGGGTACGGCATATGCAGGGGATGTCTTCGTACTGATAGAGAAGATGGCAAACGGCTGGACCAAGATTAATTATGACGGATCTGAGGCCTATATCAGTTCCGAATATCTTGTAGATGTCGAAGATGCAAGCCAGTACGAAACGAGTACAACGGGAGTCGTAAATACGAGCTCTTTGAATGTTCGAAGCGAGGCGTCGGCCGAATCTTCAAAGCTCGGAGTACTTACAAAGGATACGATTGTTGAGATTATCGAGATTTCAGGCGAGTGGGCCAAGATTAAATATGACGGTCAGGTAGGATATGTAATGACCGAATATCTGACTCAGTAAATATAATTGCGGCAAAGGTTTGATTTTTAAAAGAGGCTTTTAACAGCCTCTTTTTTAAAAGAGGGATATATGTCAGAGGAACAGGGAATAAGGATAAATAAATACATAGCCATGGCGGGAATTGCCTCAAGGCGGGATGCGGACAAACTTATCGAAAGCGGGAAGGTTACTCTTAACGGACGCGTTGCAGAGCCGGGAGACAGGGTTTTTGACGGAGATTCCGTCAAGGTCGGCGCCAAGCTCATCAAAGCCAATACCGAGTGCACCGTGCTTGCTTTTTACAAGCCTGTCGGGGTTACCTGCACGGAGAGAGACGAGCACGCGGAGCTTACGCTAAAGGATGTTGTAAGGTACAAAGAAAGAGTCACCTACGCCGGAAGGCTTGATAAGGATTCGGAGGGTCTTTTACTTCTTACAAACGACGGGAATCTCATTCAGGCGATGATGAAAGGTGAAAACGCCCATGAAAAAGAATATGTGGTGAAGATCAATAAACCTGTTTATCAGGAGTTTTTGGATAAACTTTCAAACGGAGTATATTTGCCGGCGCTTAAGCGTACGACCAGAAAATGCCAGGTAAAGAAAATTTCTCATGATACCTTTTCAATCGTACTTACCGAGGGCCTTAACCGTGAAATAAGGCGCATGTGCGAGGCAAATGATGCACATGTTATTTCACTTAAGCGTGTAAGGGTTGTCAATGTCACGATAGGAAGGTTAAATCCCGGCGAATACAGGAAACTTTCGGACGAAGAGGTTAGAAAGCTTAGAAATGCTGTCGGACTAAAGTAACGGATTAATTCCGAAGGCATTTCAATTGAACGATTTTATGTAATCTAAACAAATATCGGTATGGGATTTTTGCGGGGAGCAAAAGATGGCAGATGCGAATTCAAGGATGCTTGAACTGATAAGCATATTAAATAAAGCTAGCGAGAGTTACTACAAAAAAGACGAAGAAATCATGTCAAATTTTGAATATGACGCTCTTTACGATGAACTTTCAACTCTTGAAGCCAAGACGGGCATAGTCTTATCAAATTCCCCGACTCAGAAAGTCGGATTTGAATCTGCGGACTTTTTACCTAAAGAGACACATGAAAAACCCATGCTTTCTTTATCAAAGACGAAGTCAGTAGATGAGCTTGCATCTTTCTTAGGTGAAAAAGAAGGTGTCTTAAGCTGGAAGCTTGACGGACTCACGATTGTGCTTACCTATGAGAACGGAAGTTTAGTCAAGGCTGTCACCAGAGGAAACGGACTTGTCGGCGAAGTAATCACTCAAAATGCAAGGACCTTCACTAACCTTCCCGTGAAGATTTCTTTTAAGGGAAAGCTTATCATAAGGGGCGAGGCGGTAATCTCATATCCGGATTTTGAAAAGGTAAACGAAACGATAGAGGATGCGGAAGAAAAATACAAAAATCCGAGAAATTTATGCTCCGGATCGGTGCGTCAGCTTAACAGTGCCGTTACGGCATCAAGGCATGTAAGACTTATTGCCTTTTCACTTGTCCATGCGGAAGGTAAGACCTTTGACTTAAGGAGCGAACAGTTTGATTTCTTAAGTTCGCTTGGGTTTGAGGCGGTTAAATATTATAAAGTAAATAAGGATAGCATTCACGAAAGAGTCAGGGAGTTCGCCAAGGCAATTCAGACCTATGAAATTCCCTCCGACGGACTGGTTCTTACATACAACGACATAAAGTACGGCGAATCCCTGGGCATGACCGCAAAGTTTCCGAGAGATTCGATCGCCTTTAAATGGGAGGATGAAACCGCAAAAACGGTTTTAAGGGAAATTGAATGGAGCCCGTCAAGAACGGGGCTTATCAATCCCGTGGCAATATTCGATACGGTTGAACTTGAGGGAACCTCTGTTTCAAGAGCAAGCGTACATAATCTTTCGGTCATAGAAGAGTTAAAACTCGGAATCGGGGATGAAATCTTAGTCTATAAGGCCAATATGATCATTCCGCAGATTGCAAAGGATATAACGGAAGGAGGCAATATCGTGCCGCCGGATAAATGCCCCTGCTGCGGCGGTCCTACGAAAGTCAGGATTATCAAGGAGGCCAAAAGCCTTTATTGTGAAAACATGGATTGTCCGGCAAAGAAGATAAAGAAATTTTCTTTATTCGTAAGCAGGGATGCACTTAACATCGACGGAATTTCCGAGGCAACGCTTGAACGTTTCATAAACGAGGGTTACATAAAGGAATATGCCGATATTTACAGGCTAAACGAGCATAAGGATGAAATCCGCCTCTTAGAAGGTTTCGGTGAAAAATCATATGACAATTTGATGGAGAGCATCGAAAAAAGCAGGACGGTTTCACTTCCGAATCTTATATATGCACTTGGAATATTGAATGTGGGGCTTTCAAATGCTAAAGTAATATGTAGGGCTTTTAATAATGACCTTGAAACGGTTATGAATGCCACAAAGGAAGATCTTTTAAACGTCGACGGGGTCGGAGATGTCATAGCGGATTCTCTTTCAAGTTATTTTGCAAACGACAGGAATAGGAAAGAACTTGAAAGATTGCTTGAATTCCTTACGATAAAGTCAGAAAGCATTAAAACGTATGGGGAGCTTAACGGGAAGACGATTGTTGTAACCGGATCGTTAAACCTTTATAACAGTCGCAAAGATTTACAGCTTGAAATAGAGAAACGCGGCGGGAAATTGGCGGGAAGCGTTTCAAAGAACACCTTCCTGTTAGTCAACAATGATCTTCTTTCCAATTCATCCAAGAACAAGACCGCGAAAGAACTCGGAATTCCGATTGTTTCGGAACAGGATTTTGTAAATAAATATTTAGTTTAATACGGAGAAAGTAAATGCCAATAAAGATTCAGGATTCATTGCCGGCACAGGCAATTTTGGAAAGCGAAAATATTTTTGTAATGACGGAGAACCGTGCAATGCATCAGGATATCCGTCCGCTTAATGTGCTTATTATGAATCTTATGCCCAATAAAGAGGTGACGGAGACTCAGCTGTTGAGAAAGCTTTCAAACTCGCCCCTTCAGGTAAATGTCGAACTCTTGCAGACACAGACTTATACACCCAGGCATGTGGATGCAAGCCATCTTGATTCTTTTTACACTACCTTTGACAAGGTTAAGAACCGTAAGTTTGACGGAATGATCATAACGGGCGCACCGCTTGATTACGTGAAATTTGAGGATGTGGCGTATTGGGAAGAAATGACGGAAATTTTCGATTGGGCAAAGACCCATGTGCATTGTTCTTTCTTTTTGTGTTGGGCTTGCTTTGCCGCTTTGTATTATTACTACGGGCTTGAGCGATTTGACAGGGAGGAGAAGCTTTCGGGCGTGTACAGCCACAGGGTTTTAAAGCCTACGTCACCGTTGTTTCGCGGTTTTGACGATGTTTTTTATGCACCCCATTCACGTGCGATGGGAATAGAAAAAGAAAAAATAGAGAACACGCCGGGGCTTGAACTCATGGCATATTCGGACGAGGCAGGGGTTGCAATAGTTAAATCCGAAGATTCAAGAAGATTCTTTGTAGGTCTTCATGCGGAGTATGACTGGGATACCCTTTCAAACGAGTATTTCAGGGACTTAAATAAGGGACTTAATCCGAAGATTCCATGTAATTATTTTCCGGACGATGACCCTTCCAAGAAACCCATAGTAAACTGGAGGTCGACGGGACAGCTTCTTTATACAAACTGGCTCAACTATTATGTATACCAGTCGACACCTTACGATGTCGAGTCGATAGGAGACCGGCAGGAACAGTAGAGGAAACGATACGGATTGTCTGGCACTTTTGCTCATACAATCCTTCAAAGTTTCAATTGACAACTGAAATTCATTAGTATAAACTTTTGAGGATGCGCAGTTTGGCGCGAAACACATTGGGAGATTGTTGATGGAAGAAATGTTTGATAAGCTCCATGAGGAATGCGGAGTTTTCGGCGTATGGAGTACCGAAGACATAAAGGCGGCACAGTGGCTTTATTACGGATTAACTGCCCTTCAGCACAGAGGACAGGAATCCGCAGGTATTGTTGTTTGTGATACGTGCGGGCCTATCGGTAATATCAGTTCCCATAAGGGAATGGGGCTCGTGAGTGAAGTTTTTCACAATGATATTCTTGAAAAATTGCGTGGAAATATTGGGATTGGACATGTTCGCTATTCTACTACAGGCGGTAGCATAGAGGAAAATGCTCAACCCATTTTTTTAAATTATTCAAAAGGTACCTTGGCGCTTGCGCACAACGGAAACATCACAAATGCCGATGTCATCAGGAAAGAACTTGAGGATGAAGGAGCAGTTTTCTCCGGAACGACGGATTCGGAAGTAATTGCTTACAGAATCGCCAAAGAAAGAATGACTGCAGGTTCAATTGAGGAAGCAACGGAGAACGTTGCAAAGTTGCTTCGCGGAGGATATGCACTTTTGATATTAAGTCCTCAGAAGCTTGTATGTGTTAGGGACCCCTGGGGGCTTAAACCTCTGTGCTTGGGACAGGTTGACAATACCTACGTATGTGCTTCGGAAAGCACGGCTTTAAGAGCCGTAGGTGCGGATTATGTCAGGGATGTCGAACCCGGGGAAATGGTTACCATCACGAGAGACGGCATCAAGTCAAAGATGATTCTTCATGAAGACAGACAGGCACACTGCATCTTCGAATACATTTATTTTGCACGTCTTGACTCAAAGATTGACGGGGTAAGCGTATACGATGCACGTATCAAGGGCGGTATGGCGCTCTTCAAGAGGTACCCCATTGAAGCCGATGTTGTAACGGGAGTTCCGGATTCGGGACTTACCGCCGCAGTAGGATATTCGGAGGCTTCGGGCATTCCTTTTAAACTTGCCTTTGCAAAGAATTCATACGTCGGAAGGACCTTTATAAAGCCGACCCAGCAGGAGAGAATCAGTGCCGTTCAGATGAAGTTAAGGGTAATAGAGGATGTCGTCAAGGACAAGAGAGTAGTGCTGATTGACGACTCCATTGTCAGAGGTACGACAATTAAAAATCTGATAAGAGAGTTGAGAAGGGCAGGAGCCAAAGAGGTTCACGTAAGAATTTCATCACCTCCCTTCCTGCATCCGTGCTATTACGGCACGGACGTGCCGGACAACTCACAGCTCATCGCAAATGAGTATTCGGTTGAGGAAATAAAGAAACAAATAGGAGCGGACTCATTAGGGTATATGGATATAAGCGACTTACCCTTGATGACAGGGGACCTTCCCATATGCAGAGCCTGCTTTGATGCAAATTATCCCGTATAAAGAGGAAAACCAAATGGAAGAAAAGCTGAAAAAGAAAATTATTTTTGAAGACGGTCTGGAGGTAACGGGTTATTCTTTCGGTTCCAAAGCCAATAAGATGGTGGAAATCGTTTTGAATACCTCGATGGTAGGATATCAGGAAATCGTATCCGACCTTTCCTATACCGACCAGGCTGTTGTAATGACTTACCCCTTGATTGGAAACTACGGAATGTGTGATGACGACTATGAGTCAAAGAATCCTTCAATTTCCGGACTTGTGGTGGGTGAGTATTGCGACGAACCCTCAAATTTCAGATGCACCAAAACCCTTTCAGAGGTAATGGAGAAGTTTAATATAGTCGGAGTCGAGGGTGTCGATACCAGAATGCTTGCGCGCCACATAAGAGATTTCGGAAGCTGTAAGGCATACATCGTCGATGCATCGGTAGATTCTAAAAAAGCCCTTGAAGAGTTAAAGGCTTGGAATCCGCCTCACGACCAGGTAAAGAGAGTTACGGTTAAAGAAGCCTATACCATGGAAGCCAAGGGCGAACGGAAAGCCAGGGTTGTGGCAATTGACTGCGGCATGAAGCTTAATATCGTGCGCGAGCTTACAAGGCACGGATGCGAGGTAACGGTTGTACCATTTGACACCTCATCTTCGGAAATTTTAAAGTTTAATCCCGACGGAGTGTTTATTTCCAACGGCCCCGGAGATCCCGAGGACTGCGTTGATACCATAAAGACCATTAAAGAGCTGATCGGTAAGGTTCCGATTTTCGGAATCTGTTTGGGACATCAGATTATTTCACTTGCATACGGAGCAAAGACTTATAAGCTTAAGTTCGGCCACAGAGGCGGAAATCACCCGGTTAAAAACCTTAAGACCGGAAAGCTTGAGATTACCTCCCAGAACCACTCCTATGCGGTTTTGGAGGATACCCTTGCGGGTACGGGGCTTACGGTTACCCATGTAAACTTGCTTGACAATACCATAGAAGGAGTTGAGTGTAAAAAGGACCGTGTCTTCTCGGTTCAGTACCATCCGGAGAGTGCACCGGGTCCGGAAGACTCAAACTACTTATTTGATGAATTTTTAAAGAATATCAACGAATCAAAGGAGGAAAAAGAAAATGCCTAAGCGTACGGACATAAATAAAATCCTTGTAATTGGTTCGGGTCCCATAGTAATCGGCCAGGCTGCCGAGTTTGACTATGCGGGAACACAGGCCTGCCTTGCCTTAAGAGAAGAAGGCTATGAGGTCGTACTTTGTAACTCAAACCCCGCCACGATCATGACCGATCAGGTAATTGCGGACAAGATATACATGGAGCCTCTTAACCTTGAATTTATGGCAAAGATAATCCGTATGGAGCGTCCCGATGCAATTCTTCCCGGAATCGGAGGACAGACGGGACTCAATCTTGCCATGCAGCTTGCAAGAAAGGGCGTTTTGAAAGAGTGTGGAGTAGAGCTGTTAGGCACAAAGATAGACAGTATCGAAAAGGCCGAGGACAGAGAACTGTTTAAAGAACTTTGCATGTCAATCGGTGAGCCTATTCTTCCTTCGGAGATTGCGGAGAGCATGGAAGAAGGACTTAAGGCGGCAAACGACATAGGCTATCCTTTGGTACTTCGTCCGGCATTTACGCTCGGAGGCACCGGTGGCGGTTTCGTTGAAAATGAAGAAGAGTTTAAGGAAGTAATGAAGAATGCTCTTTCTTTATCACCGGTTCATCAGGTGCTGGTTGAAAAGAGCGTAAAGGGGTATAAAGAAATTGAATACGAAGTAATGCGCGATGCCAATGACACGGCCATTACTATTTGTAATATGGAGAATATCGATCCCGTCGGAATTCACACGGGCGACTCGATTGTTGTTTGCCCTTCGCAGACACTTACCAACAAAGAGTACCATATGCTCAGAAATTCGGCACTTAAGATTATAAGAGCCTTGGAAATCGAGGGCGGCTGTAACGTTCAGTTTGCCTTGGATCCCAAATCATTTCAGTATTACCTTATTGAGGTTAACCCGAGAGTTTCGCGTTCTTCGGCTCTTGCTTCGAAGGCAAGCGGTTATCCTATAGCAAGGGTTTCCGCAAAGATTTCAGTCGGCATGAGACTTGAAGAAATCATGCTTGCAAATACTCCGGCTTCCTTTGAACCTTCGCTTGACTACGTTGTTTCGAAGATGCCGAGGTTCCCTTTTGATAAGTTCAATGACGCCAACAATTCGCTCGGAACCCAGATGAAGGCAACCGGCGAAGTCATGAGCGTAGGTCGTACCTTAGAGGAAAGCCTGCTTAAGGCAATCAGAAGCCTTGAAATCGGCGTATTCCATCTGCATCACAATAAATTTGACAATGCGGAAACGGAAGAATTAAAGCAGTACATCAGAATCGGCACGGATGACAGGATTTATGCCATTGCCGAGCTTTTGAGAAGGGGCGTTTCGGAAGACGAGATTGCCGCACTTTCCACGATAGACGTGTTCTTTATCCGTAAGTTTAGGAACATCGTGAGCATGGAAAAGGCGCTTAAAGAAAACGTCGGTGACCTTGATGTCCTAAGAAAAGCAAAGAAGATGGGCTTTTCAGACAAGGAAGTCGCTCTTCTTTGGAACAAAGATGCACATGAGATTTTCGACCTCAGAAAGAAAAACGGTATTTTGCCGATTTACAAGATGATTGATACCTGTGCATCGGAGTTTAAGTCGTACGTTCCGTATTTCTATTCGACCTATGCCGATGAAAATGAGTCGATTATCTCCGACAGGAAGAAGATTATCGTGCTGGGTTCCGGTCCTATTCGTATCGGTCAGGGCGTCGAATTTGACTATTCGACGGTGCATGCCGTAAAGACGATTAAGGAACTCGGCTACGAAGCAATCATCATAAACAACAACCCGGAAACAGTTTCAACGGACTATACGACCTCGGATAAGCTTTATTTTGAGCCTTTGTGTGTAGAGGACGTTGTCAATATCGTTGAGCTTGAAAAGCCCGAAGGCGTAATTGCAATTTTGGGCGGCCAGACGGCGATTAACTTGGCAGAGCCTTTGCTTGAGTACGGCGTAAGGATAATCGGTACAGACTGCGAGGCTATAGAGAGAGCGGAGAACAGAGATGCATTTGAAAAGGTACTGTTAAGCCTTAACATTCCCCAGCCCAAGGGCGTTGCCGTTACGAATATCGAAGACGGCGTAAAGGCCGCAGAGGATATAGGATATCCCGTTTTGGTACGTCCCAGCTTTGTACTCGGCGGTCGTGCGATGCAGATTGTGTCCAAAGAAAAAGACATGCGTCACTATTTAAAGACTGCGGTTGAAGTTGACGAAGACAAGCCTGTTCTGGTTGACAAGTACATTCGCGGTAAGGAAGTTGAAGTTGATGCAATCTGTGACGGCGTGGACGTATTTGTACCCGGCATCATGGAGCTTGTAGAAAGAACGGGAGTGCATTCGGGCGACTCCGTGTCGGTTTATCCTCCTTTCTCAATTTCGGACAAGGTCAAGGGCACCATTCTTTCTTACGCAAAGAAGCTTGGCCTCGGAATAGGAATAGTGGGTCTTTTCAATATACAGTTTATCGTTGATGAACATGATGACGTTTACATCATCGAGGTTAATCCAAGATCTTCAAGAACCGTGCCCTTCCTTTCCAAGGCAACGGGCTATTCCCTTGCGGATATTGCGACAAAATGTATCCTCGGAATCAGCTTAAAGGAGCAGGGAATCTTCGGACTTTACCCTGAAGAGAGCAAGCGTTGGTGCGTTAAGGCTCCTGCTTTTTCTTTCTCGAAGCTTAAGGGAATGGATTCATACCTTGCACCCGAGATGAAGTCGACGGGCGAGGCAATCGGATACGATGAAAAGCTTCACAGAGCGATGTATAAGGCACTGACGGCTTCGGGAATAAAGCTTATCAACTACGGAACCGTAATTGTTTCCCTTGCCGATGAGGACAAGATGGAGGCCATGCCTTTAATCAAACGATTCTATGACATGGGCTTTAACATCGAGGCAACCTCACTTACCGCAAAGTATCTGCATGACTACGGCATTAAGGCCAGAGTTAAAAAGAAAATGAGTGAAGGAAGCGAAGAAATTCTCGATGCGATCAAGTCGGGAAGCGTAGCATATGTAATCAACACAAGAGCAATTCTTTCCGGAGTGCATTACGGAGACGGAACCGCCATCAGAAGATGCGCAACGGAAAATAACGTAACGCTCTTTACTTCACTCGATACCGTAAGGGTTCTTTTGGATGTACTTGAAGAGCAGACGATTAAGGTTTCGACAATTTTTTAAAAAGAGTGTTGACTTTAGCAATTTAAAGTGATATAAGTTATCTAAACCGATGAGAAAGAGTGAGTAGGTTATAGGAAACTTTCACAGAGAGCCGGTATTTGCTGAGAGCCGGTAAAGGTGCTTATAATTGAATGGACTTTCGAGGGCGAGCAGAACGGAAATTTCCAAGTATGTGAGACGGAGTAGTAGCCTTCGTAATCAAAGCTTAGCATATGATAGTATGCGTTGAGTGGATGTTTAACATCAAGCCGGGTGGCACCGCAGGAAATCCTGTCCCAGCATTTTAACAAATGCTGGGACTTTTTATATTTAAATTGCAAAGCAATTTAAATATAAAAAGCGCTCCGCGAGGACGCGCACTCGTGCGAAGGGAAAATGTCGCTTGCGCGACCGCACTCGGCGCAAGCGTTTCGCAAGCGAAACGCCATTTGCGTGAAAGCGTTAACAAGCGGGAGCGCCGAAGGCGCGGAGCAATCGGCTTTCACGCACCGTATCCATCGTAGGTCGACATACATTGGATAAAGCAAAATTCCCGGCATTAAACACTCAAACAAACGGAGGAAAAACAAATGAAAAACTTTAAGAGAATCGCAGGCTTAACGCTTGCAGCAGTAACGGCACTTTCAATGACAGCATGCGGAGATACGAATACTTCGACCGAGACGGCAGATTCAGCCGCCATATATAAGGTCGGTATTTGCAACTACGTGGACGATGCATCTTTAAATCAGATAGTTGAAAATATTCAGAACAGGCTTTCGGAGCTTGGAAATGAGAACAATATTACTTTTGAAATCACCTATGATAACTGTAATGCGGATGCAAATGTTATGAATCAGATTATTGCAAACTTTGAAGCAGATAACGTAGACCTTATGGTAGGCGTTGCAACACCCGTTGCAATGGCAATGCAGTCCACTACCGAAACAAGCGGAACTCCCGTTGTTTTTGCGGCAGTTTCGGATCCCGTTTCCTGTGGAATAGTTGAGTCTTTAGAGGCTCCCGGAAAGAACATCACAGGTACATCCGATTATCTTGATACCCAAGCGATTATGGATTTAATCTTTGCACTTGATTCTTCTACAAACATCGGTCTTTTCTATGATATGGGTCAGGATTCATCGACAACAGCCATTGCCGAAGCAAAGAAGATTCTTGACGATAAGGGCTACACCTACACGGAATATACCGCAACAAACGTATCTGAAGCACAGCTTGCGGTTTCGTCAATGATAGCCGACGGAAACATTACTTCTGTATTTACTCCTTCAGACAACACCATCATGACGGCAGAGCTTTCCATCTATGAAGACATGGCAAATGCAGGCATCAAGCATTTTACCGGTGCCGATTCCTTCGCACTTAACGGAGCATTTTTAGGATACGGCGTTGACTACGCAAACTTAGGCGTCGAAACCGCAGATATGATTTACGATATCCTTGTTAACGGAGCCGACCCCGCAACACTTGCGGTTAAGACTTTTGATAACGGTACGGCAACAGTAAATACCGAGGTTACCGCTACACTCGGACTTGACTTTGAAGAAGTAAAGAGCGCCATTTCTCCTTACTGCACAAAGGTAGAGGAAATTACCACGGCAGAAAGCTTTAACGAGTAAGATTGCATTAAATAAGATTTGATATGACCCAGCCGGATTATCCGGCCGGGTCAAATGCGCGTAAAGAGAAGAGAGGTTTCTATGGACTTTCAATCAATACTCGGACTGACCGAGACGGCACTTGAACTTGGACTTATCAGTTCACTCACTGTTCTTGCATTATTCTTAAGCTATACCATGTTAAATGTGTGCGACTTGTCAACTGACGGGTGCTTCACCTTGGGTGCGGCAGTGGGAGCGGTTGTGGCTATAGCGGGACATCCGTATCTTGCCATTTTTGCGGCAATTTTGGCAGGTATGCTGTCAGGCCTTATCACGGCCTTTTTGCAGACGAAGATGGGAATTGATTCACTGCTTTCCGGAATTATCGTAAACACGGCGTTGTATTCAATAAATATCGCGGTTATGGGAAAGTCGTCCCTTCTTAACATGAATAAGACCGAAACGATATTTATGAAGGTTAACGGAGTATTGGCGAAAACTCCTTTAAAAAATGCATCGAATCTGATTGTAATCATTTTCTTTGTCGTGTTGGTGGTTGTATTCCTCACTTTCTTTTTACGTACCAGGATAGGACTGGCAATCAGAGCAACGGGCAACAATCCGGCAATGGTTAAATCATCTTCGATAAATCCCGTGATGACGACCATTATCGGACTTTGTATCGCGAATGCTTTCACGGGGTTATCCGGCTGCATAATGGCGCAGTATCAAAAATCCGTAAATATCGATATAGGTTCGGGTATGGTGACCGTTGCACTTGCATCACTGCTCATCGGTAATGCGTTCATGGGCAAGGGGCCGATTTGGTTTAGAGCAACAGGCGTGGTAGTCGGTTCCTTTATATTCAGACTGGTTTATACAATTGCACTTCGTTTCCATATGCCGGCATTTATGCTGAAGCTTGTTTCGTCCGTAATCGTAATAATTGCGATTTCCGGACCTTACCTTAAGAAGCAGTTCCCTCTTATCAAGAGAAAAATGATGCTTAAGAAGGGAGGCAGAATCGATGCTTAGTCTTTCACATATCACAAAGATTTTCAATAAGGGAACCGTTAACGAACGTGTTGCGTTAAGCGATTTGTCTCTTGCCGTAAACGATAAGGATTTCATCACCATCATCGGTTCGAACGGAGCGGGAAAGTCTACACTTTTTAATGCGATTTCGGGCTTTTTCTATACCGACGAAGGCAGAATCGAACTCGACGGAATCGATATTACCATGATGCCGGAACACATAAGGGCGAAGGTTATAGGAAGACTTTTTCAGGATCCGATGCTCGGAAGCGCTCCGGGAATGACGATTGAGGAAAATTTAAGCCTCGCAAAGGGGCGCGGCAGTTGGCTTACCGGTATTTCAAAGAAAGACAGGGAAGAATTCAGAGAGAAGCTTTCTTTGCTGAACATGGGGCTTGAAGACCGTATGAAGCAGCCCGTGGGACTTCTTTCGGGAGGTCAGAGACAGGCTCTTACCCTTTTGATGGCAACGATAAATCCTCCGAAGCTTTTGCTGCTTGACGAGCACACGGCGGCGCTTGACCCTGCCACAGCGGAAAAGGTCCTTGAGCTTACAAAGAAAATCGTTTCCGAAAACGATCTTACCTGCATGATGATTACTCATAATATGGAAGATGCCTTAAATATCGGAACGAGAACCCTTATGATGGATTCGGGTCGTGTTGTTTTTGACGTATCCGGTGAAAAAAGAAAAGGCCTTACACGTGCCGATTTACTCGATGCATTTTCACGTGTTGCGGGTCATGACCTTGACAATGACAGAATTTTACTTGAAAAATAAGAGACTTAAGTAAAAAAATTAATGTAACTTTTGTCAAAAAATATACGTTTTTTTAAAAACTCCTCTAATATATACTTTTTCCAGGGTTGGCAATTGTGTCAACTTAAGAATGGCGACAGCCTATACAGGAGGAGGTTATATGAAAAAGAACCTTAGAAAAGTACTTACTTTTCTGGCTGCAGGTACCATGCTCTTTTCTTCAATGACCGCATTTGCGGGCCAGAGCACAGACGGTATGGCAGACGGAACAGCGTATCTGAACATCAACAATGAAGAATGGTCAGATTTTGAAGCAACCTACGAGAATGCGGTTATTACCGGTGACGGACAGTATACCGTATCCATGACGGCTACAGAAGGCCAGTCAATGGTTCAGTTTAATGCACTTGAGGTTGTAAACGGTGAAGCTACACTCGGAACGGCTTGTGTACTTACTGTCGATGAAATCAAGATTAACGGTGAAGTCGTTGAACTTACGGGAAAGAGCTACACCTGTTCTGCAGACGGCGGCGGAGTTACCACCCGTGTTAACATTTACAATGAATGGAATGCTCCCGACGAGACCGCAACAGCAGGCGATGACAAGCATCTCGACCAGCGTGTGGCTGAGGGCAGCGTAGCAGATGCATCCGCATGTCTGTTCTCATCGGATTACTGCAATGCTTCATCACAGAGCGGATTCTTAGTTGAGTCCATGGAAGTAACCTTTACAGTATCCGGTTACGGCACAAACGCAGGCGCTTCCGAAGAAGAAGCAGAGGCACTAAGCGTAGACTTAAACGGAACATATTTTGCAGGTGTTGCTATTCAGGGACCCAAGTACACCTTCCGTGACTCATGGGAAAATGAAGGAACAGGTTTCGGAACAGACGCTTTCAATCAGGTAACAAAGCAGGGCGATACCGCAGGTCTTGAGTCCGTACCCGCAACCATTTCAGACGTTGACATCGCAGGAAACGGAACATACACCGTTTCAATAACCGGAATCGAATGGCCTTCGGACGAGTTTGATGCTCAGGATTATTTGAACCTTTTAATCCTCTCAACAAGCATTCCCAATACCGGAGAGGTTACTGTTTCCGATATTACGCTTACAATTGACGGAAAGACCATTTCCGACATTACTCCCACTCAGGAGCCCGGAAGCGATTATATCAGAATCAACATCCAGAACATCTACAGCGATATTGAAACCGTAAAGACCATCGGCTATTATGCAGTTCCTTGTAAGGATATCACAATTTCCTTTACAGTAAGCGGATTTGCATATGACGCAGAGGTTACAGAGACTGCTACGACAGAGACAAGCACCGATACCGAGGTTAACCTTATCTCCGAAGCTCCCGCAGAGGAGGCATCAAGCGGAGTAAGCCCCGTACTGATCATCGTGATCGTAGTTGTTGTAATCGCAGCAGTAGCTGCAGTTGTAGTTGTAACTTCCAAAAAGAAAAACAACAAATAAGGTTACCAAAGTAACTTTATAAATAACCTTCCAAAGAACCCTTGAATTTCGTTCAAGGGTTCTTTTTCACTATATAGGAAATTGCTCCGCGTGGGAGAGCCAAGTCCCTCTCAGTCA